>PXSC01000140.1 GCA_003023535.1 Halobacteriales archaeon QS_9_70_65
GCGCGTCCCGGTCCACCCCGGGCATCGACGCGAGCTCCGCGTCGACCGGGTGGATGCCTCCGCGCTCCGGCGTCAGGACGAGGTCGAAGTATCGCATGAACCGTGTTCTGACGTAGCTTTACACCGAGGGTGGTAATCGTTTGGGGACGACACGGCGAGTTATCCGCGGCGGCTCCCGCGGATCCGGCGCCACCGCCCGCGGTGGCCATCGCGCGGTGACCCCTCGCCTCAGACATGTTGGCGACCGCAGGGCGTATTTTTCGGCCGGAAGTGAAAAGGTATTTATTTGACGGTTTCGCGGGAACAGCATATGCCACGATGCCGCAACTGTGATGCGTTCGTGACGGAGAGTTACGTCCGCGTGTTCGCACCACAGGGGATGTCGACGGTGCGCGTCTGCCCCAACTGCGAGGACAAGCTCCGCGACGGCGCCGAGATCCGCGAGGCGCGGTCGACGAGACAGAACTGATTCTCCCGGCGGCCCTTCGCGTCCCTTACCGCAGGGTCATCGTCGACCGGCGCGACGGCTCCGTCGATAGCGCCGCCGGCAGTTCCGGCTCGGAGACGACCGTTGCGTTGGCGCCGTCGACCGGCGCCGCCAGGATCGTCGCGCTAGCAGGTCCTCGACGAGGTCGGCAGCCGCGGCCCGCCGGTAACCGACAACCGGCCGCTTTTTACGCGGCGGCCGCCCACGGCCGGACATGGTCGAGAACGTCATCTGGCCCGCCTATCTCGATGCCGCCTGCTCCCGGAGCGAGGGCCGCCGGGTCGCCGAGGAGCTGGCGGTCCCGGAGCCGACCGTCGACGAGATCGCCCAGGCGGTCCAGCAGGTGGGCTACGACGCGGTCATCGAACGCGAGGCGACCTACCCGCGGGAGTACGAGCCCCGGGGCCGCGTCGTGGTCGAAGACGCCGGGGACGCCACCAAGTCGGACCTGCTAGGGGCCGTCGCCGCCTACCTCTCGGCAATACGCGAATGAGACCCCTCGGCGAAGCGATCCGGACGGCACAGGGGTTGGCGGTCGTCCGGTGTCCGGACGCGGACCACCCGGAGCTGGGTGAACGGGTCGTCGACCGGGAGCTCGACGACGTCGGCCGGGTGGTCGACGTGTTCGGTCCCGTCGAGCGGCCGTACGTCGCCGTCTCGACGGCCGACGGCGTCGCGCCGGCGAGCCTGCTCGGCGACCGGCTCTACGCCGACTGAATCACAACGACCAAGCGGGCGCCGCCGGACTGACGGATATGGAGCGGGCATACGTCGCCGCCGCGGCCACCGTCGGGCTGTTCGTCGCGGTCCAGGTGGGCGCGCTCGCGCTCGTCGAGCCGTTCGTCGACGCCGGCTACCGGACCGTCGAGGACCCCTCCGACCCGACGAACAGCCTGCTGTACGTCGGCGCGATTCTCGTCGCGACGGCGGTGATGCTCGGGGCCATCCGGCTCGGCGTCGAGGGGCTGCTGCAGGGGCTCGTCGTCTTCGCGGCCGTCTTCCTGGCGTTCTACGTCTTCTCGGTGACGGTGCCGGCCGTCGTCACCTACGCCGGGCTGAACCTCCCGGCGGTCGCCGCCGCCGCCCTGCTCGGCGTCGGCCTGCTGGCGTACCCCGAGTGGTACGTCATCGACGCCGCCGGCGTCGTCATGGGAGCCGGCGCCGCCGGCCTCTTCGGCATCAGCTTCGGGCTCGCGCCCGCGCTGCTGCTGTTGGCCGTCCTGGCCGTCTACGACGCCGTCTCCGTCTACGGCACCGAGCACATGCTCACGCTTGCCTCCGGCGCGATGGACCTCCGGCTGCCCGTCGTCTTCGTCGTCCCGCTGACGCTGTCGTACTCCTTTCTGGACGACGACGGCCCGGCGACGCTCGAGGACGACGAGAGGTCGGACGGCGGCGACCGAGATGTCGACGGCCAGGGTACCGGCGAGTCGAACGGCGCCGGGGTACCGGACGGCGACGACATCGACGACGCCGACGGCAGCGGTGACGCCGATGGCGGCGGTGATGCCGACGACCCGGCCGGGGAGGCGTTCGCCCGCGACGCCTTCTTCATCGGGCTGGGCGACGCGGTCATCCCGACCATCCTGGTCGCGTCGGCGGCGTTCTTCCGGCCCGGCGACGCCGGCCTGCTCGCGGTGCCCGGGCTGGCGGTGACGCTGCCCGCCCTGGGGGCGATGGCCGGGACGCTCTGCGGGCTGTCGGGGCTGTTGTGGCTGGTGACGAAGGGCCGGGCTCACGCCGGGCTGCCGCTGCTGAACGGCGGCGCCATCGCCGGCTACCTGCTCGGAACGGCCCTGGCCGGCGTCGCCGTCGCCGAGGCCGTCGGCCTCGCACCGTACCTCTAATCGCCCGTCAGCGCCTCGCTGCCGGGGAGGAACTCGACGGTCCGGCCGCGGCCCTGCTCGCGGGCCCGCTCGTACAGCATCCACGCCGCCGCCACCGTCTCGATGCCGGTGCCGCCGCTGTCGAAGACCGTCACCGCCTCCTCGTCGGGCCGGCCCGGCTCCTGTCCCGCCACCACCTCGCCCAACTCGGCGTGGACGTGATCGTCGTCGACGAGGCCGGCCTCCCGGGCCGCCAGAAAGGAGCCGGCGTCCTGGAACGCCCGGGCCGCCAGGTCCGGGACGTAGGTGCTGCGGGCGACCGTCCGCGGCGGCAGCTCGTTTTTGTCGGCGTCGTACTGGCCCATGGCGGTGACGTGGGCACCGTCCGGGAGTGCGCCGTCGGCGAACACCGGCTCCGAGGCCCGCGTGGCCGTGACGACGACGTCGGCGCCGTCGAGGGCGTCGGCCGCCGACCCGACCGCCGAGACGTCGGCCGCCAGCCGGTCGTCGAACTCCGCGGCGAAGGCCTCCCGGTGGGCGGTCGTCGGCGAGTACACCCGGACCCGCTCGAACTCCCGGACCGTCGCCGTCGCCCGCAACTGGCCGCGGGCCTGTGCGCCGGAGCCGACGACCGCACACGTCGCCGCGTCCTCGCGGGCGAGGGCGTCGACCCCGACCGCGCCGGCCGCGCCGGTCTTGAAGGGGTTCATCGACGCGCCGTCCAGCAGCGCGACCAGCCGCCCCGACTCGGCGTCGAACAGCGGCAGCACGAAGTGGACGTCCTCGTCGTCGAAGCCCGCCGCGTACGTGTAGCCGCCCATGGCGCCGACCTCCGGCAGCACCGCCAGGTAGCCGGTGCAGATGCCGGGCGGCTCGTCGGCGACCAGCTTCGTCCGCGGCGCCGCGCTGCCCTCGTT
>PXSC01000141.1 GCA_003023535.1 Halobacteriales archaeon QS_9_70_65
ACGCCGGCACCGTCGAGGAGATCGGCCTCCGGAGCACCACCATCCGTGACTTCGACGGCCGACTCGTGACGATTCCCAACTCCAACGTCGCGGAGACGGCGGTCAGGAACGTCTCCAGCGAACCGACCCATCGGACGGTGTCCGAACTCCGGCTCCCGTACCGGACCGACACCGCCCGGATGGACCGTGTCCTCGAGTTGCTCGAGACCACGGTCAACGGTGTCGACGGCGTGGCCACCGAGGAGACGCGCGTCCACTTCTGGGAGTACGGCGAGTCCGCGATGAAAGTCCGGCTCGAGTACCACATCGCGGACCTGGACCGCTGGCAGGCGGTCAGGGACGCCGTCAACCGGGCCATCCACCGCGAGTTCGAGGCCGCCGGCCTCGAATGGCGCTCCTGATGCGGTCCGTCCGTGTGACGAGCGAGACCGACCACCGGGAAGCTTAGGCCGGTCGCGCCCGTTCGTCCGACTGTCCGCGCCCGGCTCACGGCTCGCTTCGCTCACCGTTCGCCCCTTCGGCGGTGTCCTCGCTTCGCTCGGGCACCGCCCGGCTCACGACTCGCTTCGCTCACGGGCAGAGCGAAGCTCTGCCGGGCCCTCGCTCGCCGCTCGCTTCGCCCGCGCCTCCCGATGCCGCGCGGGGTGCCGGCGCTGCCAGCGACCCGTTCCGTGGTCGTTCGAACGGGCGGCTCCGTCGTTCGTGAGCAGATGACGAGAGAGCGTCGCTCTCTCGACCCACGACGAAGCCGTCACGCAACGCTTCGTCCATACGGTCCACAGGACCCGGCCGGTCGGCCGGTAGAAACGGACCGGCTCACCGGTACTCGTAACACCGCGCGCCCGCCGGATGGAAAGGTTAAGGGCCGGACACGTCCTGACTTGAGGTAACTGACTCCATGCACGACGACGGTTACGACCACACGGCGGTCGAGCGGCGCTGGCAGGTGGCGTGGGACGACGCCTCCGTCTACCGGACGCCGGACGACGTCTCGGACCCGACGTACGTCCTCGGGATGTACCCCTACCCGTCCGGCGAGATGCACATGGGCCACGTCCGCAACTACACCATCACGGACGCTTACGCCCGGTTCCGCCGAATGTGCGGCGACGACGTGCTCCACCCGATGGGGTGGGACGCCTTCGGCCTGCCCGCGGAGAACGCCGCGAAGGAGCGCGACACCAACCCCCGCGACTGGACGGTCGACTGCATCGACCGGATGCGGGACCAGATGGACGCGATGGGGTTCGGCTACGACTGGAAGCGGGAGGTGACGACGTGTCGGCCCCGCTACTACCGGTGGAACCAGTGGCTGTTCCGCCGGTTCGCCGAGGCGGACCTCGTCGAGCGCCGCGACGCCGAGGTGAACTGGTGTCCCTCCTGCGAGACGGTGCTGGCCGACGAGCAGGTCGAGGGCGGAGAGAGCCCGGAGGGGTCTCACGAGGGCGCCGTCGAACTGTGCTGGCGCTGCGACACGCCGGTAACGGAGCGGGAACTCGAACAGTGGTTCCTGAAGATCACCGAGTACGCCGACGAGCTGCGAGAGGACATCGACGAGCTGGCGGGGTGGCCCGACTCCGTCCGGCAGATGCAGCGCAACTGGATCGGCCGCCAGGAGGGGTCGCGGGTGCCGTTCGAGGTGAGCGAGACGCCGAGCGCCCCGGACGGACGCGGCGAGGGGACCGAGTCGCGGGAGTTCGGCGCGGTCGACGCCTTCACGACCCGACTGGACACGATCCACGGCGCGACGTTCTTCGCGCTGGCGCCGGACCACCCCGTCAGCGAGCAGTTGGCCGAGGAGGACGACGCCGTCCACGAGTTCGTCCACGAGGAGGCCGACCCCGAGGGCGACGAACCCAACGGCGTCGAGACGGGGCTGACCGCCGAAAACCCCGTCACCGGCGAGGAACTGCCCGTCTTCGTGGCCGACTTCGTACTGTCGGAGGTCGGCACGGGCGCGCTGTACGGCGTCCCCGCCCACGACGACCGCGACCACGCCTTCGCCGAGAAGATGGACCTGCCGATCCGACCGGTCATCGCGCCCGATGCCGACGCCGACGCCCCGGACGTCGAGGAGGCAGCCTACACCGAGGACGGCGTCGTCGTCAACTCCGGGGAGTACTCCGGGCTGTCGAGCGCCGAGGCCCGCGAGCGCCTGACCGAGGACATCGACGGCGCCGACGTCGAGACGGTCTATCGGCTGCGGGACTGGGGCATCTCCAGACAGCGCTACTGGGGGACGCCCATCCCGGTCGTCCACTGCGAGGACTGCGGGCCGGTACTGGTGCCCGAAGCGGAGTTGCCCGTCGAGCTGCCGGCGTTCAAGAACGTCACCGGCAACCCCCTCGATGCCGCCGAGGAGTGGAAGTCAACGACCTGTCCGGACTGCGGCGCCGACGCCGAGCGGGAGACGGACACGATGGACACCTTCGTCGACTCCTCGTGGTACTTCCTGCGGTACGTCTCGCCGGAGCTCGACGAGGCGCCCTTCGACGTCGACCGGACGAACGACTGGATGCCCGTCGACCAGTACGTCGGCGGCATCGAACACGCCGTAATGCACCTGCTGTACTCGCGGTTCTTCCAGAAGGTGCTGGCCGATCACGAGGGCCTCCAGCACCGCGAGCCGTTCGAGAGCCTGCTGGCCCAGGGGATGGTCCAACTGGAAGGCGAGAAGATGTCCAAGTCGAAGGGCAACGTCGTCTCCCCGCAGGCCATCGTCGAGGAGTACGGCGCCGACACCGCCCGGCTGTTCATCATGCAGGCCGCCCAGCCGGAGCGGGACTTCGACTGGACCGAGGAGGGCGTCCGGTCGGCGTACGCCTTCCTGACGCGGCTGAAAGCCACCATCGAGACGTTCGCCGCCGGCGACGTCGGGGCCGACCCGCGGCGAGCCGACGGCAACGCCGCCGGGACCGCCGCCTACGTCGACGGCGAGATCGACGCCGCCGTCGCCGTCGCCACCGAGGAGTACGACGACCTGACGTTCAACACCGCACTGCGGGAGGCCCGGGACCTCGTCGGGACGCTGCGGGCGTACCGCGAGTACACCGCCGTCGACCCGGCGGTCTTCGAGCGCGGCCTCGCGGTCGCGCTGAAGCTGCTGGCGCCGGTCGCGCCGCACGTCTGCGAGGAGCTATGGGAGACGCTGGGCCGGGAGGGGTTCCTCGTCGAGGCCGAGGAAGCACGAGGCCCTCCAGGTCGCCCTCGAGAGCGACGCCGACGACCTCGTCGGCGAGCTGATGGGTCGAGACGACATCCAGCGGCACGGCGAGGCCGCCGCCGACTACGCCAAGGACCTCCAGGCCGAGCGGGAGGCACTCCGGGAGACGCTGCCGCCGGCCGCCGAGCACGAGACGCTGCGGGCGGCCGCCTGGCTCATCGAGCGGGAGTTCGACGCCGAGGTGCGCGTGCTGCGCGCCGGGGAGGCGCCCGACGACGTCGCCGCGGGGGCCGAACCCGGCCGGCCCGCCATCGACATCCGGGAGTAGGCACCCGCCCGGGCCGGGGAGCGGTCACTCCGTCCTGGACGGCGGGTAGTCCGACTCCCCCAGCGTCGCCGACATCGTGCCGTCGTCCGACTCCCAGCGGATGGCTATTTCCCGGCCGTCGAGTTCGTCCGCGTCGAGACGGAGCGTGTCCCCTCGAGCGACGGTCTCGTCGGGGAACGGCCGAACGACCCTGTCGTCGCCGGCGTCGGAGAGGTCCGCGACCGCCTCGTCGCTCCGGACCCCCTCGACGACGATGAAGAGGTTCGACCGCAGGAGCGTCTCGCCACCGGCGTGCGTGACGACCACGGTCCCGTCCGAGGCGTCCCAGTTCCAGTCGGCCTTCGGGTCCACTCCTCGGGCTCCCCCGTCGCCCGGGAGGAGCACGACGGACGCCGTCGAGACGGCCGCCACGAGGACGACGGCGAGCAGCACCCACTCCCGACGGTTCCGCTCGGAGGCTTCGGAGACGGCCTGAATCACCGTCATCCGTTCCGCGCGGCAGGTCTTAGTTCTTCCTCACCCTGCTCCGAGACGGGACACGGCGGGATCGAGGCGGTCCGCCCGTCCAGCGATTCGTCCAGCGAGAACCCGGAGGCGGTTCCCACGCTGTTCGGCCTCCTCGACGTCGACGATCTCGGAGCGGGCGCCGCCGGCATCGCTCACGGTGACGCCTACGTCCCACCCGTGGCCCTCGACGGCGCTCCTGACGATGGTGAGGCCGTAGCTACTGCCGTCCTCGCGGGTCGTGTATCCCTTCTCGAACACCTCGCCACGGCGGTCGGAGGGGATGCCGGGCCCGTCGTCGGCGACGTACGGACAGCGGTCCTCGAGGCCGACCGCGACGGTAATGTCCTCGCCGGCGTAGGTAATGGCGTCGCTGAAGAGGTTCTCGAGGGCCTGTACCAGCCGGTTCGGGTCGACCAGCACTGCCACGTCGAGGTCCTCCGTCCGGAGCATCGCCGGCGGACCGGCGGCGACCTCCCGGGCATCCTCGACGGCCGCCGCCAGCGGGACCGGGCCCCCTCTTCGACGGTCCGTCCCGCCCGGACGAGCGCCAGCAGTTCTTCGGTCAATTCGACCATCCGGTCGTGGGGGTCATCGACCTGCTCCAGGTACGAGAGGTCGCCGGTCCGCTCGGCGAGTTCGACGTCGCCCGAGGCCACCGTCAGCAGGTTCCTGAAGTCGTGGCTGACCGTCGGCGAACTCGTTGAGTCGTGCGTTCTGCCGCTTGAATTGGCGCTCGTAGTCGTACCGGTCGGTGATGTCGACGTCGATGGCCACGAAGTGAGTCACCGCTCTCGACCGGCGCTATCGTCCGGTCGACGACGTACTGCTCGTCCGACTTCCGCTCACTGACGAGTTCGTTCCGCCAGATGCGGCCGTCCAGGATCGTCTCCCGCAGTTCCTCGTAGAACGCCTCATCGTGCTCGTCGGACTTCAGGACGCGCGGCGTCTTCCCGACGGCCTCCTCGGCGGCGTACCCGGTCATCTCCTCGAAGGCCCCGGGTTGACGTATCGGATGACCCCGCTCTCGTCGGTGAAGCGGATGGAGTGTCCGGCGGCCTCGACGGCCCCGACGGCCCGGCGGCGGAGTCGCTCCTGGAGGTCCGCTGTTCCTGGTCATACGTGGTCGTCCCGGCGGTTCGGACCCCGGTATCATATACGGGTGCCCGAGGCCACTCGCCGATATCGGTTCCGTGACGGCCCCCGGGAGACACCGCTCGGGGCCGGTCTCCCGTAGGCCGTCGCCGTGCCTCACTCCGCCGCTCGCTCGACCGCTTCGAGCACGTCGGCGGCGTGGCCCTCCGGCCGCATGTCGTCGGCGTCGAGGACGGCCTGTACCTCGCCGTCGGCCAGCACGAACGTCACGCGGTCGACGAAGTCGTCGCGAATCTCGACGCCGAAGGCGTCGGCGACCGCGCCGTCGGGGTCCGCCAGCAGGTCGAAGGTCAGCCCCTCCTCGTCGGCGAACTCGCGGTGGGAGTCGACGTTCCTGGTTCAGCGCCGTCACGTCGGGGGCGGGAGCGCCCGTTTCCAGTGCCATACCCGGTGTCGTGTCACCGGGGTCAAGAATCCGTGGGTTTCCGGCCGCCCACACCGGTCCGCCCAAGCCGGTACCGCCGGACCGTCACGGCGGCCGACCGCAGGCCCGCGGGTCCGTCGTCGTAGCGGGTCGAACACTTCACCGGTATCACTCCCCGGCGACGAGCCGTTCCTTTGCGGCGCGGGACAGCGCCTTTATCTCGTGTTCGCGGCGGGTGGCCGCCGACCGGGAGTCGAACGACTCGGTGTGGACGAGTTCGACCGGCGTCCGGCCGCGGGTGTACTTCGCGCCCTCGCCGGCGTCGTGTTCGGCCACGCGCCGCTCGACGTCGGTCGTGTAGCCGGTGTACAGCGAGCCGTCGGCGCATTCCAGCACGTAGACGTGGTGGTTACCGGCCATAAGAACGGAAGGGCACCCTGTGGTTGGAGCACGGTTCACCGGCCGTCTGGCCGCGATTCGTGCGCACGGTCCCTCGAGACCTCGGCGATGCCGGCGTTCGCGGAGCAGTTCGGGCACGCGTACACCTGCCCACCCTCGTCCGCGAACACCCGAGCGAACCGGTCCGAGACGTGCGCGTCACAGTGGTCACACCTGGGCATTCTGGCCGCCGACACTGTGTCGGCATCATGGTACAGGGTCTCTACCCACATATACCCCTCGGACGGGGTACCCGACTGGTCCGTGCGGGGCCCCGGATACGCGAACGTCGGGTCGAGGCGGCCGCGGCGACATTACTTCCCCCGGGCGTCCGCAACGGCCCGGGCGACGAGGCCGGCCTGTGCGCCGGCGACGAAGCCAGCGTCGATGTTGACGGTGGTGACGGGCGTACACGACTGCAACATTCCGGCGAGGGCGGCCTCGCCGGAGCCGCCGTGGCCGTAGCCGTTCGACACCGGCAGCCCGATCAGCGGCACGTCCGCGAGGCCGGCGACGACCGTCGGCAGCGCCCCCTCGCGGCCGGCCGCCACGACCAGTACGTCGGCGGCCCGGAGCGACTCCAGTCGGTCCAGTAACCGCGTCAGCCCCGCGACGCCGACATCGTCGACAATATTAACCGTCGCGCCCATCTCCTCGGCCACGACCGCGGCCTCCCCCGCCGCGGCGGCGTCGGAGGTGCCGGCCGTCACGACCGTCACCGTCGCCGCCAGATCCGGCGGCTCGTAGTCCGCGTGGACGACGAGCGTCCGGGCGCGGTCGTCGCGACGCAGTTCGGCGTCCGGGTGCGTCTCCGCGAGCCGCCCCCGGCAGGCCGCGACGTCGTCGGCGTCGGCGCGCGTCACCAGCGCGTGACCCGTCGTCTCGACGGCGCCGGCGGCCATCGCCGCCACCTCCTCGGCGGTCTTGCCCTCCGCCAGCACCGCCTCCGGCACCCCGCTGCGGCCTTCGCGGGCCGCGTCGAACCGCCCCGCTGCCGTCCGGGCGTACCCCTTCAATTCACCTTCCGCCTCCGTCGGCGACAGTTCGCCGTCGGCGACCGCCTCGAGTATCTCGCGCATACCGCCGTCTCGGCCCGCGCGAGTACGAAGCTGTCGCATGTCGGCGCCGCGCAGCCGCGCCGGTCGCGGGGGCCACCCCGTCGACCCCGAATTTCCGGCGCTAATCGGCCGGTAGAAGCGGCCACGCCGCCCTCAAACGGGAAGTTATATAAGGGCGCCCGGTGAATCACGACGTGTATGGCAGACCTGATCGTCAAAGCCGCCGTGAAGGAAGCGCTCGATGACATGAACGTCGCCTCGGACTTCTACGACGCCCTCGACGACGAGGTCGAGGAGCTTCTCGACGACGCCGCCCGGCGCGCCGAGGAGAACGACCGGAAGACGGTCCAGCCGCGCGACCTGTAACGCCGGTCGCCCTTAGACCACCCCGGTCGGTCCGGGGTTACCCACCCTTGCTGTCGAGCGCCCGCGCCCCGGGCAGCACCGCGGCCAGCCTGGTCACCCACCCCAACCGGAACAGCCCGACCTGCGACAGCAGCCCGATCATGAACAGCGCCGCGAACAGCGGCACCGCGGCGCCGGCGACGGGCGTCGTCGCGAGCGGGTCGACGAGCAGCGGCTCGACGGTCGGCCCCTCGCGGGCCGCCCGGAACGCCGACGCCGACAGCGCCCCCGAGGCGAGCGCCGCCCCGAAGAACGACGTGACGAAGGTCAGCGCGAACTTCGTCAGCGTCACCCCCGCCACGGCGCCGGCGAGCCCGCCCAGCGCCGCCACCGGGTACCGGAGGAGCCCGCCGTCGGTGACGACCGGTGCCACCACGGCGAGCCCGACGTAGGCGCCGACGACGGCCGACGGCACCGCCGTTGCGAACGACAGCGCCACGTACGCCAGCGCCGCCCCGACCAGCCCGCCGGCGACGACCGCGACGGCCAGGCTGACGATACCGCCGGAGCCGACCGCCCCGAGCAGCGCCGGCGCGACCGTGTAGGCGCCGCCGGCACCCAGCAGGAAGCCCAACAGCGCGACCGCGTACACCGACAGTGCGGCGCCGAAAAACACCAACACGAGGCCGGCGACCACCAGCCCGCCGTCCGTCAGCCCGACGGTCGAGACCATGTCGACACGTTGCCGACGGCCGACATAAATCCGGTGGCGGTCAGTCGGGGCGTATTTAGTTGAGCGAGAACCGGTCGGTCGGACGGCGTCGGGCGGGACCTCGAACGGGACCGACCGCTCGCTCAGCGAGCGGGTGGGGGCGTCCGAACACGCCACCGTCGCCGCCGAAGTCCGCCAATTCCGCTCGACCAACCACTGCCGTCAGTCGTCGTCGGCGGCCGCCGCCGACCGCCGGTCGCTCCGTGGGCCCTCCAGGTCGACGCCGGGCAGCAGGTCCCGGAGGTAGCGGCCGGTGTGGGAGGCGTCGACCGCCGCGACCGCCTCGGGGGTGCCCGTCGCCACC
>PXSC01000142.1 GCA_003023535.1 Halobacteriales archaeon QS_9_70_65
CTCGACTGGATGGCCCACCCCGAGCCGGTCGGGCTGGACATGACGACGCTGGACTTCGAGATGTCGTTCAACCACATCACCGGCGGGAACGTCTACAACCCCGAGCTGTTCGAGCGGGAGGTGACGGGCTACCGGGCGACCATCCGGACCATCGTCGACTTCGCGGTCAACAACACCGACACGCCGAACACCTCGGAGAACTTCTTTACCCGTACCGAGACCGGCGGCGACGCCGTCGCCTATATCACGACGGGCGCTGTCGGCAGCGGCGACGACGCCCTGCGGCGGACCGACGACCAGCTCGACATCGACGACGGAACGGAGTTCTACGAGACCGAGGAGTCGACGGAGTTGACCGCCGAGGAGACGGCGTACAGCTTCGACGTCGAGCGGACCGACCTCCACAGCATGGGCGTCCACCTCCACGGCCAGGCGGTCCTCGCCGACCTCGAACTCGTCTCGCCGGACGGCGAGGTCGTCCGCTCCTTCGAGGGCGTCACCGAGGAGCGCGTCGGTGGCAAGTGCTGCGGGTTGCCGGAGTTCACCGTCTCCGAGCCCCAGCCCGGCACCTGGACGCTCCGGGCGGACAGCTACGACGACGCGAGCCAGGTCGTCGAGATGCAGCGGTGGACGTTGGCCGCCCAGGGCAGCCCCGACCCGGCGCAGGCCTGGGACGGCGAGGGCTACGAACAGACCGGCTACGACGTGACGCCGTTCGAGTTCTTCCGGGACTACGAGAGCGCCGAGAAGCGCGGCAACCTGCGGAACTTCATCGAGAACGGCAGCGTCGACGCCGTCACCGTCGAGGAGGTGAAGAACGGTGCGCTGACCGACTACGACCACGCCGTCGTCATCCACGACTACGTCTCGCCGACCGAGCGCATCTCGGAGGGCGTCACGGACAACCAGAAGGCCGGCGTCGCGGGCGGCGCCACCGACGCCGGGTACGTCGGCGCGCTCGACGACTTCGTCGACGCGGGCGGCAACCTCGTCGTCACCGACACGGGAACGTACGTCCTCTCGGAGATGGACAACGAGTTGGTCGACGGGTCGGCCGTCAGCCGCGAGGACGACGTCGAGCGGCAGACCCTCGACGTGGCGCGGTTCACGTCGAAGAACCTCGATCACCCGCTGTTCGACGACAGCGTCCGGGAGATCCAAAACCAGCTGTGGAAGGTCCAGCCGCTCGGCTACCAGGTCGACGGCTCGGCGCCGATGGACCTCCTCGACGAGAGCGCCCTCGCGGCGGCGTCCGGCGACAGCGCCGCCTCCGTCGCCGGCCGGACGAACGGCCGGGTGGCGGCCGCGTCGGTCACGCCCGACGGGACGACCGACACCGGAATCCACTACATCTCCTCGCTGCTGCCGCCGGCGACGCAGGCGAACCTCCACCCGTTCGGCCTGCAGAACTACACCTCCGGGCCCGGCGCGACCCTCACCGCCGACGGGTCGCGGGACGACGACGCTACGGTGTTCACCGGCGGCCAGACGAACCGCGTCGAGATCACCGTCTCGGATCTCGGCGGCGACGTCGAGTCCGACGACGAGGTCGCCATCACCGACGAGATACCGGACGGCTGGACCGTCGAGGAGAAGTACGGCGACGCCGAAAGCGTCGACGACGGCGTCGTCGGTCTCGGTTCCGTCACGCCGAGCGAGGTCGACGGCGACGGCACCGTCACCCGGCAGTACTTCGCGGAGGCCCCCGAGGGCGCCGGCGAGTCCGGTGATTACACCTTCGGGCCGGCGGAGGCGACCGTCACCATCGGAGACGAGACGCTGACCGCCGAGGTCGCCGGCACCGCGACGGTCTACGTCGTCGGCGCCAGCACGGAACTGTAGACGGCCGCGGTCCGCACCTTTTTTCGCCGCACCGCCCCAGTCGGGGGTATGTCCGACCACGCCTTCGTCGTCGGCGGCACGCGGTTCATCGGCCGTCACACGGTCGCGGAGTTCCGCCGGGCCGGCTACGACGTGACGATCTTCAACCGCGGCAATCACGACGACCCCTTCGCCGACGACGACGGCGTCGACCACCTCGAAGGCGACCGGACCGCCGAGGCGGACCTCCGGCGGGCGGCGCTGGAGGTCGACCCCGACATCGTCGTCGACTGCGTCGCCTACGAGCCGCGGGACGTCCACACCGCGACGGATATCTTCGCCGACGTCGACGCCTACGTGTACATCTCTTCGGGGGCGGCCTACGGCGCCGAGCGGATCCCCAAACGAGAGGACGAGACGCCGCTGTGTGATTGCTCGGCCGAGCAGGCCGTCGACGACACTCCGGAGACGTACGGCCCACGGAAGGCCGAGGGCGACCGAGCGGTGTTCGCCGCCGCCGACCGCGGCGTGAACGCGATGTCGGTCCGGCCGCCGGTCGTCTACGGACCGCACGACTACACCGAGCGGTTCGACTACTGGATCGACCGGGTCGAGGGCCACGACCGTGTCGTCGTCCCGGGCGACGGGACGAACCTCTGGCACCTCGTCTACGTGGAGGACGTCGCCGCCGCCCTCCGGGCAGTCGCCGAGACGGGTCAGCCGGGGGAGGCGTACAACGTCGGCGACGGCCACGCGCCGACGCTCGGGGAGTGGGTCGAGCTGCTGGCCGAGACCTGCGAGACGACCGTCGAGCCGGTGTTCGCCAGCGAGCGGGAGCTGGGTGCCGTCGGCTGCTCCGCCGAGGAGTTCCCGCTGTACCGGGACCCGCCGCACCTGCTGTCGACGACGAAACTGCGGGCGCTGGGATGGGAGCCGACGGATCACGAGACGGCGCTGTCGGCGACGATGGCCGACCACCGCCGCTCCGACCGGACCGGCCGCGAGAACGGCCCCGACCGCGAGACCGAGCGGCGGCTGCTCGAGGTCCTCGATACCGTCGAGTGACGTCGGCCGGGGGACCGTGCCGAAGTAAAAAACTCCGTTCGACGCCCGCCGGTGGCCGACGACTCGTCTCTCGGTCAGATTTCCTGGCTGGGGGTGTTCTGTCCGTAGATCCGCTCGGCGAACAGCAGTGCCACGAGACCGAAGATGATCATCGCGTAGGAGACGGCCGCGTAGAGTGCATCGAGTTCGGTCGAGTACTCGCTGGTCCGGAAGATGATGGCCTTCCGGACCATCGCGATGACGCCGGTGTAGATGATGAGCCGGACGATACGGCGGGTCTCGCTTTCCCTGACGTACGCTAGTACGGTCTGGTAGACTTCGATGATGATGAGCAACAGGAGCCCGGTGTCGATGAACCCGACGACGGTGTTCGGGTCCGTTATCGCCCCGCTCCGGATCGCGAGGGCGATCTGGAGTGACAGGTCGACGACGCCGATGGCGAACAGCAGCGCGAACACCGAGGCCGCGGCCAGTTCGACGCCGTGGACGAACCGGTCGGCGAGTCTGGAGTAACGCTCGACGAGTGTCGACGACGAGTCGCCCCCGGTCGTGGGGGACGCCGGTGGGGTGGTCGAACGGTCCTCGCTCATCGGTTCGACGGGGCCCGGCCAGGGTCCGCGTGTCTGGCCGTCGCTGGTCGGAGACGAGCCTGATAACGTTGCATTACTCTACGACGGATTACATATCCGAATAGTATAAATCTCAGGATACGGGCATCCCCGCGACGCCGTGCGGCCACGGAACCCGCCGTCAGGGTAGCGTTTAGTGAGGAGTGAGTAGCGTGCTTCGGCGGTGATGGCGGTGTGTCCGAACGCCCCTCCCGCCGGCGGGCTGTGGCTCACGGGTCGCTTCGCCCGTTCGCGTCGAGGCGCTCGCTGCCTCGCGGTTCCCACCGCTCGGCTCGACCGAGGCCTCCCTCCGGTCGGCCTCGCAGGTCGCGCCTCACGACTGCTCGCTGTCGTCCGACGATCGAAGAAACTCGCGATCACGGACGACCGGCGGTCTTCCGAACGATGCCCCGTGGCTCCCCGCGGTCACCGGCAGCGCGTCGCTCTGCCGAGCCCTCGCCCGCTTCACTCGCGAGGACGCCGCTCCACCTCGAGGCCTCCCTTCGACCGGTCGGCCTCACAACGCGAGCGGTCGGCCCCGGTCAAACTCCCGCCCGACGCCGGCTGACCTGGCTCTCGTATAACTAAACATGGCCTCGACCGCGCGACAAAGATTGAAGTAACATGACGGGACCACGACCGCCGTGACGTGAGCACCGTGGCGGTCCGTCTGGGTGGGTGTGCGGGACGCGGGCCGCCGGTACGGGGACGTCCCGCCTGTTCGCCTACTCGCCTAGCCGTGCGTCCGTAATCTGCAGCGCACCGCGCGTGCCGTCGAACTCGGTTTCGTAGTCGAGTTCGATCGGTCGGTCCATGTGCGGTCCGTCGGTGACGAGCGTCTCGAACTCGCCGCCCTCGCCGAGGACGTGGACGCCGTACTCCTCGGATGTCGAAGCCGGCCGCCAGCATCTCGTCGGCGAGCGCGCGCGGTTCCTCCTGCCACAGTGGCGCGAACAGCTCCGCCCCGAGGCGGTCGCACATCGCCCCGATGCGGGTCGCCTGGTAGCTGCTCTCGACGGCGCCGGTGGTGACGCCGCCGATGCCGCCGAGGTCGTCGACCAGGTCGGCGAGGGCCGCCTCCAGCGGCTCCAGCTCTCGGTCGCCGCGGGCCGCGGAGTCCTCTCGGTCGTCGGCGTCGGCCTCGAAGTCCCCGGGTCGGACGTCGACCAGCGGGACGCCGACGCTCTCGGCGGCCAGCGACGCCAGCTCCGTCGCCGGAACGTGATACATAAACGACTCGCCGGCCGGATGGACGGTCACCAGCCGCTCGACCGGCTTGCCGGCCTCGAGGGCGCGGTACAGCGCCCACGAGGAGTCCTTGCCACCCGAGAAGAGACTCACCCACGGGTCCATGAGTGCGGTACTCGGGCGGCGGGCATATGATCGTCGGTCCGCTCACTCCGGCAGTTCGCCCGGGGCGGTTCCGGCGTCGTTCATCCGGGAAGCGAAGGCGACGCCGAGGAAGCTCACGAGGATGCCGGCGGCGACGTACGCCGCCAGTCGCGACCAGATCGAGAGGACGAACCCCTCGACGGAGACGGGCCCGACCGCCACCGGCGGGACTGACAGCGAGGCGAAGACGCCGGCCCGCTCGAGGAAGTAACCGGTAAAGCCGCGGACGACCAGCCCGATCGCGACGACGCCGAACGGGAGGTTCAATAGCGCCGCCGAGACGCCCTGCTCGCCCAGCAGTGCGTCGATGAGACGGCCGGTGGCCGCCGCCAGCGCCGCCGCCGCGAACCAGGGGACACTGTCGTAGACGAACCGCAGCCCGAGCAGTATCTCGCTCGCCTCTCGCATGCCGTCGACGCTTATGACGCCCGCGAAGACGCCGATCAGCGTCAGCCCCGCGCCGACGACGTAGGTGACGATCGACACCTGCCCGGAGTAGAAGGCGTTCCGTACCCGACCCGGAAGCGTCGAGACGAAGTCGTCGATGCCGAGCCCCTTGTAGAGAAGGAAGATGCCGATGACGGCGGCGATTGCCGACAGCGCGACCGTCACGCTGTTGGCGAACAGCAGCAGCACCGGAAGCGCCAGCAGGGCCGCGCCGATCGGAACCAGCACCGTACCGCGGAGCTCCTCGTCGCCGAGGAACTGCTTCAGGAGGTAGTACGTCGACTGGATGTCGTGGGACTGGCGGACGACCACCCGGTCGACGGCGTCGACCTGGATGCGGCTCTCGACGATGGGGACGAGCCGCTCGTCGCTGGCGGAGTCGGTGACGACGACCGCGGCGTCGGGGTCGTACTCGTCGACCAGCCGGTCCGTCTGTCTGGCGACGGCGCGGTCGCTGTTGACTCCGTCGCCGCCGCCGGAGACGACCGCGATGACCGACTCCTCGCCCTCGTCGCGGAGGTCGCGGGCGACCCGGAGCGTCTCCAGCAGGCAGTTGACCCGGCTGTCTTCCGGGTCGTCGACGCCGACGTCGGTGACGAGAGCCTGGACGGCCTCCCAGCCGACCACGGGGCCGGCCGGGCCCAGCCCGCCGTCACGGTCGACGTACACCACCAGCGTGCTCACGTCGGAGGGTTCGCTCGAGCGGATAAAAGCTTTCAGGAGCGACAACCGCTACACCCGGAACCGGAACCGGGACTCGCCGTCGGCGTCGGCGAACCGGCTGGCGACGCCGGCGCCGGCCGCGTAGGCGACCCGCTCGGCGCCGCCGCGGAGCCGCTCGGCGAGGCCGGCGGTCGGCTCCAGTTCCGTCGTCTCGACCGGCTCCTCGAGCAGCTCCCGGAGCCGTGCCTCGATGTCCTCCCGCGTCCCGAGTTCGTCGACGAGCCCCATCTCGTCGGCGTCGGTCCCGAGAAAGACCTTCGCCTCGGTCGCCCGGAGGTCCGCTTCGTCCATCCCGCGGCCCTCGGCGGCGGTCTCGACGAACTGGTCGTAGTAGCCGTCGATGATGCCCTGTAGGTACTCCCGTTCGTCGTCGTCGAGGTCGGTGAACGGCGAGCCGGCTTCCTTGTAGTCGCCGGCGGCGAGCTGCTCGTACTCGAGGCCAACCCGCTCGAGCAGCTCCGCGGCGGTGACCCGCGAGCCGCGGACGCCGACCGAGCCGACGATGGAGCCCTCCCGGGCCCACAGCTCGTCGCAGCCGCTCGCGATCCAGTAGCCGCCGCTGGCGCAAGTGTCGGTCGCGTAGGCGACCGTCGGCCCGTCGAACCGCTCGGCCGCCAGCCGAATGTCGTCGCTCGGGACGACCGCGCCGCCGGGCGTGTTCAGCCGCAACAGCAGCGCCTCGGCGGCGTCGTCGTCGTCGGCCGCCTCGATGAGTTCGACGATGTCGTCGGCGCCGGGCGTACCGGGAGAGGTCGGCGGCACCCCGCCACCGCCACCGTCGCGGGTGATCGGTCCGTCGACGGCCACCTCGGCGACGTTGTACGCCGGCAGGAGGTTTCGCGCGACGTTGCCGCCGACCCTGAGCCCGATGCCGGCGGTGACGACGACGAGCAGGACGCCGAGCAGTTCGGCCGTCGAGGCCGGCGTCCGGAAGAACAGCACCCAGCCGACGACGGCCGCGACGGCCGCGACGGCCAGT
>PXSC01000143.1 GCA_003023535.1 Halobacteriales archaeon QS_9_70_65
GTCGGCGACCGGCTCGGCCGCGGGTTCACCGCCGAGCAGGCCGAGACCGTCTGGCACGGGCTCGGCGGCCCCCGCAACGACCGCCTCGCGTCGTGGGGCGTCGACGTCGAGGCCTTCTGGAAGGCGTTCCACGCCGAGGAGGACGGTTCCACCCGCGCGGAGGCGACCTTCCTCCACGACGACGCCGCCGTCGTCGGCGAGCTAACCGAGCCGACGGTGCTGGTGACCCACTGCCAACGGTACCTCACGGACCCGGTGTTGGACGTGCTGGACATCCGCGACTGGTTCGACGCCGTCGTCTGCTGCACCGAGGAGATCGGCTGGAAGCCCGATCCCCGGCCCGTCCGCATGGCGCTCCACGAGGCGGGCGCCGAGTCGGGCGACGGCGTGCTCGTCGGCGACGGGCCGCACGACGTCGGCGCCGCCTGGAACGCCGGCCTCGACGGCGCCCACGTCGAGCGCCACGGCCACGAGCGGCGGGGGCTGTGCGTCGTCGGCGACCATCGCCTCGAGCGCGTCGACGAACTCGTCCCGTCGTAGCTTCCGACGACGGCCGTGCGATCGGCCGCGACGCCGAACCGACGGATAACGGTGGAATCGTCACCGGTCGGGGCGTGGTACCGACCTACGTTTGGAAGGTGTTGTCACAACCGCTTTTAGGAGCGAGAAGCCTCGTACAAATCTCCTGGGTCGCTATCGGACGGTGAACCGGCGGCGCTCCGCGGCGAGAAAAAACCACGAGACCGCGCCGGATTCGTCGCCACGGCGACCGACGTTTAGAAACTCCTGTCACAACCGGCTTTGCCGCTCGAAAATATCGTATAAATCTCCGGTGTCGGTATCGAGCGGTGAGCCGGGAGGTCGCCCCGACGGACCCGTCGAGCGCGCGACGGCCGTCGGGACGGAGCCGTAACTGGCCGGGGTCCTGGCGCGGCGTCGACGGGGCCCGCCGACGACCGTCCCGGGCGCGTCGGGGTGTCATTCAGTCGTAGCGGTCGTCGTCCAGCGGGAGCTCGAACTCACCCTCCGCGACGGCCTCGACCGACGCGTCGAGCTCCAGCCCCGTCCCGCACTCGGGGCAGGGGATCGCGAGCGTCACCCGAAGATCGTCTGCCTCCTCGTAGACGTCGAGTACGTCGGAGTCCGACGGGTACACGAACTCGGCGTCGATGTCGTGAGTACACGCCATATCCGGGTCCAGACCGGAAGCGGTAGTAAACCTGTCGTCCGAACGAAGCGACGCCGCGGCCGCCGGCCGGTATCGACCGTCCGTGGCGTCCCGCCGAGTCTCGGCGCCTTCCGTTCCGGCCGCCGGTGGCGCCGTAGCGGCGCGCGGCCGCCCTGGCGAGTGTTCTGACGAGGCGCCCAGCTACCGCCCGTATCCCGGCAGCGACCCGAGAACGTCGTCGGCGTCCTCGACGGCCCGTTCCAGTCGCCGGACGCCGGGCTTGTCGGCGCGGCCCTCGGCCGCGAGGACGCGGACCCGCTCCTCGCCGCACGGCACGAATCCCATCCCTAGCCGCTCGGCGGTCGCCCGCAGGCCGAGGCCGGCGTCGGCCGCCCCGGCCAGCACCTTCCGGGCGGGCGACTCGTGGGCCCGGACGGCGAACTCGAAGCCGTCGATTGCCTCGACGAGGTCGTGCCGCTCGGCGCCGCGGTCGTCGGCCAGCGCGGCGACGGCGTCGCCGAGCGTCGTCCGCAGCCCCGAGTCGGTCGTCCGGTTGACGAACCGTAACTCGTGGTCGACGAGGTCGGCGACGCCGTCGACGTCGTCGGGGTTGCCGTCGGGGACGACCAGCCCCCACTCGCGGGTCCAACCGCCGAGGGCGACCGCGCCGTCGGGGTCGGCGTCGCCGGTGATGACGGCAACGTCGGTCGCGCCGTCCCGGAGCCGGCGGAGCCCCTGGCGGCTGCCGACGCCGAGATAGCGGGGCCGGTCGACCCGATCCAGCAGCCGCGACAGCGCGGGGTCGTCCTCGCCGGCGCCGAACAGCGCCGGCGGCCGGACGTCCGGCGAGAACAGCCGCACCTCGACCGTCTCGCCGGCGGCGAGGTACTCCACGTCCGGCGGGACGGCGACGACGCCGTCGGCCTCCACGAGGCTCGTCGTCGCACCGCTGCCCTTGTCGACGGGGTAGACGAGCGTCCGGCCGTCGCCGTCGCCGACGAGCCCGACCGGCATGTACCGGAGTCGGCCCTCGTCGTACCGCTCGCGGACGGCCATCGCCCCCTCGACGGTCGCCGTCTCCGGCTCCGGCAGGCCGGCGGCCGCCCGGATCGCCGGCGCGACGAACGTCCGGAAGATGGTCAGCGCCGATACCGGATAGCCCGGCAGGCCGACGTAGGCGCTCCCACCGGAAGAGTCGCGTCGCTCGTCTTCCGAGCCGTCCGGGCGTGGCTCGGAGACCCCCAGTCGCCCGACCAGCATCGGCTTGCCCGGCTTGACCGCCACGCCGTGCAACAGCAGTTCGCCCGATTCCTCGACCACCCGGTAGATCACGTCGACCGCCGACGCCGACGTCGACCCCGACGACAGCACGAGATCGCACTCGTCGGCGGCCTCCCGGAGCGCCGACTCCATGGCGTCGTAGTCGTCGCCGGCGTGGGGGTAGAGCCGCGTCTCACCGCCGGCGGCCTCGACGGCCGTCGCCGTCGTGTAGCTGTTGACATCGTAGATCTCGCCGGCGTCGCTTTCGAGGTCGTTGCCCGGCCGGACCAGTTCGTCGCCCGTCGAGATGATGCCCACGGTCGGCCGCCCCCGGACCGGCACCTCCTCGACCCCGAGCGCCGACAGCAGGCCGACCTCCCGGGACGTGAGCACCGTCCCGGGGCCGAGCGCCCGCTCGCCGGCGGCCACGTCGGCGCCGGCGAACATCACGCGGTCGCCGGGCGCCAGCGAGGTGCGGACGAGAACGGCGTCGTCTTCGCGGTCGGTTCTTTCGACCATTACCACTGCGTCGGCACCGGGCGGCAGCACCGCGCCGGTCGACACCTCGACGCACTCGCCGTCGCCGACCTCGACGTCCGGCTCGACGCCGGCGTGGACCTCGCCGATCAGCTCCAGTCGCGCGGGGTCGGCCTCGTCGGCGCCGAAGGTGTCGGCTGCCCGGACGGCGTAGCCGTCGACGCTGGCGCGGTCGAACCCCGGCACGTCCAGGTCGGCGTCGACCCGCTCGGCCAGCGGGCGGCGCCAGCTCGCGGAACTCCTTTCTACTCATGGTACTCCCAGTTCTCGACGGCGACGGTCTCGCCCGCCGGAATCCCCTCGCGGACCTCGGGGACGACGACCCAGCCGTCCGACAGCGCGACGCTGGAGAGGACGCCGGAGCCGCCGGCCCGCGTCGGCGTCGCCTCGAGGCCGTCCGCGCCGTCGTCTCGCGGGCCGGTACCCTCGCCGCCCGGCGACGTGCGTTCCAGCCGGACCCGGGCGAACGTCTTGACGCCTGGTTCACTCCGTATCTTGCGGGCCAGCGTCGCCTCGCGGGTCGGCGGCGGCGACCGCGGCATTCGGCCGAGGTGCTCGATCAGCGGCCGGAGGAACTGAACGGCGTTGACGATGGCCGCGACGGGGTAGCCGGGCAGCATCACGACGGTGACGTCGTCGACGCGGCCGAGCGCGACGGGGTGGCCCGGCTTCAGCGCGACGCCGTGGACGAACACCTCCCCCAGCTCGGCGACCGCGTCTGGCACGAGGTCGCGGTCGCCGACCGACGAGCCGCCGGTCGTGACGACGACGTCGCGGGTGAGGTCCCGCTCGACGGCCGCTCGCAGCGTCTCGGCGTCGTCGGTGACGATCTCCCGGCGGGTGACGTCGGCGCCCCACCGCTCGGCCAGCCGCGAGACGGTGAGCCGGTTGGTCTCGACCACCTCCCCCGGCGCCGGCTCCGCCTGGACGAGCTCCTCGCCGGTCGGAACGACCGCCACCTCCGGCTCGGCGACGACCTCGACGACGTCGACGCCGACGGACTTCAACAGCCCGAGGTCGGACGGCCGGAGCCGGTCGCCGGGGTCGTACAGCCGTTGGCCGGCCGCGACGTCCTCGCCGACCGGGGCGACATTTGCCCCCTCGGCGACGGCGTCGAACACCTCCACGTCGCCGCCGACCGGCTCGGCGGCCTCAATCCGGACGACGGCGTCGGCGCCGTCCGGCAGTTCGCTTCCGGTGTGGACGCGGATCGCGGCGTTCGGCCCCACGGAGTCGGCCGGCCGCAGGACCGCCGGCGAACGGTCCGAGGCGCCGAAGGTGTCCTCGGCGCGGACCGCCCACCCGTCCAGTGCCGCGCGGGCGTAGTGCGGCACGTCGCGGGCGGCGTCGACCGGCTCCGCGACGACCCGGCCGTCGGCCGCCGACAGCGGCACCCGTTCGGTGCGGTCGACCGGGTCGGTCTCCAGCAGCCGCGTCCGCGCCTCCGCCAGCCGCGTCCGCCGTTTGAATCCGGACCGGCCTACGTCTGTCATACCACCACTGTGGGTGCCGGACCCAAAAGCGTCACTCCGGGCGGTCGGGGCCGGCGACGGGGTCTCGAACCGTCGCTCGGCGGCCGGGCCGTGCGGCGTGGTACCGGGCGTCAGCCGGTCGCTGCCGGCGGTGAACGGGACGTATCGGGGCCTTTAACGAGCCCGCGATTCTACGTCGGGGTATGCAACTGCGCGAGGCGTTGGGCGACCTCCCGGAGACGGTGTTCGCCGATCTGCTGGAAAGCGAGGAGGCGTACCTCCTCGTGTTAGATATGCCGGGCGTCAACGCCGACACGGTCGACGTGACGGTCGAGGACGGCCGGCTCCGCGTCGAGGCGCGCAGGGCGAAGTCCGTTCCCGACTCGTTCCGCTACCTGACCGAGGAGCGGTCGCTGTTCCTGGACGCGGAGCTGCCGCTGCCGCCGGACGCCACCGGCGCCGACGCCGACGGCGAAATCGACCGCGGCGTGCTCCGGCTCCAACTCCCGAAGTCGGCCGACGACGGCGGCGAGCGGATCCCCGTCTCCTGAGGTGGCATCGGGTGGTGCTCCGTTCCTACCGGCGGTTCGTCGTCGTCGCCTACCAGTTCCTGCCGCTGCTCGTCGCGTACGCCCGCGACCGCAACCGGTTTCTGCTGTTCGGGTCGGGCCGGCAGGTCGACGCCGAGACGCGCCGCCGCCGGGCGCGGTCGCTGCTCGATTCGCTGCTGAGGCTGGGGCCGACGTTCATCAAGCTCGGCCAGCTGCTGTCGACGCGGCCGGACGTCCTGCCGCCGGAGTACGTCGAGGAGTTCGAGTCCCTGCAGGACGACGTTCCGCCGGCCGGCTGGGCCGCGGCCCGCGAGGTGCTCGAGACGGACGTCGGCCCCGTCGAGGAGACGTTCGAGGAGTTCGACACCGAGGCGATAAGCGGCGCCAGCCTCGGGCAGGTGTACGTCGCGACCCACGAGGGCCGGCGGGTCGCGGTGAAGATCCGCCGGCCCGGCATCGAGCGACTGGTCGAGGCCGACCTCCGGGTCATCCGGTGGTCGCTGCCGATACTGATGCGGTTCGTCGACCAGGCGCGGTCGTTCTCGCTGGAGACGCTGGCCGACGAGTTCGAGAAGACCGTCCGCGAGGAGATGGACTACGAGCGCGAACGGCGGATGCTCGAGGAGATCGGCGAGAACCTCGCCGACAGCGACCGGGTGCGGGTGCCGGCGGCGCTGCCGGAGCTGTCCAGCCGGCGCGTGCTCACCATGGAGTACGTCGAGGGGACGAAGATCTCCGAACTGGAGAACCTCGACGCCCTCGGGGTCGACCGGACGGAGCTGGCGATGACGCTGCAGCGCGTCTACCTCCAGATGATCGTCGAGGACGGCGTCTTCCACGCCGACCCCCACCCCGGTAACCTCGCCGTCAGAAAGAACGGAACCGTCGTCTTCTACGACTTCGGGATGTCCGGCCGGGTCGACCCGTTCATCCAGGACCGCATCGTCGACTTCTACATGGCGGTGGCCCGCCGGGACACCGACGCCATCCTCGACACGCTCGTGGAGATGGGGACGCTCAGCCCCGAGGCCGACCGCGAGGTGATGTCGAACGTGATGGAGCTGGCCATCGCCCGCTGCGGCTGCCGCCGAACCTGGCGCTGGTGCTGCGCGTGGCGACGGTCGTCGAGGGCGTCTGCGTGACGCTGGATCCCGACTTCGACTTCATCGCCGTCGCCACCGACTACCTCGGCGAGGAGGGGTTCATCGAGGAAAGCGCCCGCGACTACGTCGAGGAGCGGGCCGACGAGCTCCAGCAGTTCGGCGAGTCGCTGGTCCGGGTGCCGCCGAAGCTCGAACGCACCCTCGACAGCGTCGACCGCGGCGACGTCACCGTCCAGTTCGAGGTGGCCGACGACGAGCGCGCGCTGGATCGCCTCGCCAAGCGACTCATCCTCGGCGGCCTGCTGTCGGCGACGGTGATGGCCGCGGCGGTGCTGTACGCCTTCTCGACGCCGGAAGCCGCTCTCGTCGCCGCCGGTCTCGCGGTGCCGGTCGCGCTGCTGCTGTGGCGATCGTTCCGCGAGCCGAGCGGCATCCGGGCGACGCCGCAGTTCACCCGCCAGCAGATGCGCCAGCGCCGTGACGACTGACGGCCGACCGTCGGGTGGTGTTTAGTGGCGAAGAAGTAGCGTGCTTCGACGGTGACGGTAGCGTGTCCGAACGCCCCCGCCCGCTGGCGGGTTGCGGCTCACGGCTCGCTTCGCTCGCCGGCAGCGCGACGCTCTGCCGAGCCCTCGCTCGCTGCGCTCGCTCGGCCTCGCTCCGCGAGTGGTCGGCCCCGCTCCGCGAGTGGTCGGCCCCGTTCGAGCCCCCACCCGACGCCGGCTAACCGGCCGGCTCTCGCTTAGCCAAACATAGCCGGGCGGCTCGGCAGTCGCCGGTATAACTCCCGGGTCGGCGGCAGTGACTGCCGCCCACCGGCCGGTTTTAGCCGACCGCAGTCGTAGGGGGGGTATGGCGACCGCGCTGTTCGTCGTGAGCGAGCACGGCTACTGGGGCGAGGAGTGTATCGAGCCGCTGACGACGCTGGAGTCGGCCGGCGTCGACGTGACGGTCGCGACCCCGACGGGGTCGCCGCCGGTCGTCGACGAGCGGTCGGTCGACCCCGAGGAGGTCGGCGAGGAGCTGGCCGCCGAGGTCCAGGAGGTCGACGACACGCACCCGGAACTGAACGACCCGGTACCCGTCGCCGAGGTCACGCCCGGCGAGCACGATGCCGTCGTCCTGCCCGGCGGCCACGGCACGGAGTGGGACGTCAACCAGGACCGCCACGTCCGGCAGCTACTTCTCGACGCCGTCGCCGGCGACGACGGCGTCGCGCTCGTCGTCTGTCACGCCGTCGGAGTCCTGGGGTTCACCCGCGAGGCCGACGGCTCGTTCCTCGTCGACGGCCGGTCGGTGACCGGCTTCCCCAACGACTGGGAGGAGGGTATCGTCGACGCCGACGACCGGATGCCGGACGGCCGGAAGCTCCCCTACTGGGTCGAAGACGAGGTGACGGCCGCCGGCCCGGAAGTCGAAGCTGACGTCCTCGGCGGGGACCGCCGGCTGGACCTCGCTGCCCTTCTCGAACCGGACGAAGCTGAGGTAGTAGGGCTTGCCGCAGCCGTCGCCGTCGGTCTCGGCGGCGCCGCAGACGATGACGACGCCGTCGGCGTCGGCGTATGGATCGCCGTCGCCGTCGCCGTCGCCGGCCGCCTCGTGGGCGTCGGCGTACTCCCAGCCGTCCAGCGGGTCCGGCGTGACGCACTTGTCTTCGAGGTACGCCCCCCGCCGGAGCTCGGCGACGGCGCCGCAGCGCGGGCAGTGATAGGAAACGGTGACCATACCGACGGTAGGGTCCGGACCGCAATAGGGGCGTCGAATCGGCATGTTTATCACGCGAGAGCCGGCCGGTCAACCGATATCGAGCGGGACCTCGGACGGGGCCGACCGCTCGCCGGGGGAGGCGACGCAAGCAGAGAGGGACCAAAGGTCCCTCTTGAAGTCGGCGCTGCGCGCCGACGACAGCGAGGGAGCCGTCGGCTCCCTCGGCCCGCTCGCGCGGCACTGCCGCGCGAGGACACCGCAGCGACGCGAGGAGCGTCGTTCGGAAGACCTCCGGTCTTCCGTGATCACGAAAATCTTCGATTTTCGGATTACAGCGAGCGTACACCGGCGAGCGGGAGGGGGCGTTCGGACACGCCACCGTCACCGCCGAAGCACGCTACTTCATCCTCCTCGCTGAGCACTACTGTCGGAGCCGCCCGAAGGGGTTATGCCGCCGCCGGCCGACGGTGCGGGCATGATAGACGAGGCGGTCGCGGAGATCGAGGCGATGCAGACGCACTCGTCGTCGGCGGTCGCGGTGACGGCCGCCGAGGCCCTCCGGGAACTGCTGAGCCGGGAGTACGCCACCGTCGAGGAGTACCGCCGGGCGCTGGAGCGGAACAGCGACGCGCTCCGGCGGGCGAACGCCTCCCACGCCTCGCTGTTCACCACCCAACGGGAGATCGTCGACCGGGTGACCGCCGGCGACCACGACTCCGTGGCGGCGGCGAAGGCGGCGACGGCCGACGCCGTCGACGCCGTCGTCGAGGAGGTCGAGCGGGCCAAACACGAGGCCGCACGGGAGGCCGTCGATCTGCTGGAGGACGGCGCGACGGTGCTGACCCACGACTTCTCGACGACGGTGATGGAGGCCGTCGAGCTGGCCGCCCGGGCCGGCCACCACCTGGAGGTGTACGTCACCGAGGCCCGGCCGCGACACATCGGCCGGAAGGCCGCCCGGACGCTTTCGGCGATCGACCGCGTCGAGCCGACGCTGATCACCGACGGCGCCGCGGGCCACTACCTCGACGACTGCGACCGCGTCGTCGTCGGGATGGACTGCATCGTCGACGACGTCCTCTACAACCGCGTGGGCACCTTCCCCATCGCCGCCACGGCCGCCGAAC
>PXSC01000144.1:0-7193 GCA_003023535.1 Halobacteriales archaeon QS_9_70_65
CTGGTCGAGCCGTGGGACTGGCAGGACGAGAAGGCCGACGTGGTGTGGCGCTACGAGAAGCAGGAGGCCGACCAACTCCGCGAGGAGGGCCACATTCGCAGCAGCGTCTGACGACCGGTGATGCTTTCAATCGCCGCCGCGTAACCGGCCCGATGACCGAGGAGTACGGCCTGCTCGAGGTCGAAGAGGACACGGAAGCGGGCGACGAGTGGGAGGAACTCGACGTCGCCGACACCGAAGCCGACCGCATCGCCCGCCGGCAGGACCGCGAGTTCCTCGAGTTCCGCAAGCGGATCGTCGACACCGAGCAGTTCAAGGTGACGGCGTCGGTGTTCGACGACGCGACGCTGGGGGCGCTGTACAAGCTGGTTCAGGACGGCCACGTCGACGCCTTCGGCGGCCCCATCTCGACCGGCAAGGAGGCCAACGTCTACACCGCTCTCGGGCCGGACGGGGAGGTGGCGGTGAAGATCTATCGCATCAACGCCTCCGACTTCCGGGACATGCGGGGCTACCTCGACGGTGACCCCCGGTTCGACGGCATCGGTGCCGACAAGAAGCAGGTCGTCGTCGCCTGGGTCCGCAAGGAGGCGTCGAACCTCGAGCGGGCCAGACGTGCCGGCGTCCGGACCCCCCGGCCGATCGCCGTCGAACGGAACGTCCTCGTGATGGAGTACCTCGGCACCGACGACGGCCGCGCGAAGCGGCTGAGCGAGGTCCACGTCGAGAATCCCGACACCGCCTACGAGGTGGTCCGGGAATACGTCCGCCGACTGTACGACGCCGGGCTCGTCCACGGCGACCTCTCGGAGTACAACGTCGTCTTCCACGAGGGCCAGCTGTACATCATCGACCTCGGGCAGGCGGTGACGGTCCACCACCCCAACGCCGGGGAGTTCCTCGAGCGGGACTGCCGCAACGTCGCGAACTTCTTCGCCCGGCAGAGCGTCGACGCGACGCCCGACGGGCTGCTGTCGTACGTCCGGGAGCACGCCACGCCCGACGACGACGTCGACACCGACCCCGGCAGCGACGACGACGCGGTGCCGGACGGCGCCTCGAACTTCGCCGAGGAGTAACCGGCCGGTCTACATCTCGGTGTCCTGGGTGACGATCAGCTCGAATTCGGGGTCGTCGTCGTCGGGTTCGACGTAGCCGGCGGCGAAGGCGGTGTACGTTTCCCCACCGGCGAGGCTCACGTCGAACTCGCCGACGACGTCGCCGTCGTTCTCCTCGGTGTCGGCACGGACCTCGAGGGTGTAGTCGCCGGAGGGGACCTCGATGGAGTCCGAGTTGCCGAACTCGATTCCGTCGAACAGTACTTCTCCATCGGCGGTGATGTCGACCGCGGGAGCGTCCGGCGACGCGTGGACGGCCCGGACCCTCGCGGTGTCGCCGCCGGGGTCGGAGTTGTCGTCTTCGAGCACGAGGGCCTCGAACGACTGGTCGGTGTCGTCGCCGACCTCGCCGATGGCCGCGATCGTGTAGTCCGTCTCGGCCTCGACGGGGACGTCGCCGCTGAAGACGGTCGTCTCGGAGTCGCCGGCCGGCGTTATCTCGACCGTGTACGTACCGGCGTCGAGCTCGAGGTAACTGCTGATATCCCCGAAGGGGACGTCCTCCAGAACCACATCTCCGTCGACGTAGACGTCGACGTTCGGCGCGTTCGGCGACATGTGGGCGGCCCTGACTCGCGCCGACGCTGCCATCATGTCGGTATCGGTGGGCGTGTCGGTTTCGGTGTCGGTGGGCGTGTCGGTCGGGGTGGCGGTTCCCTCGCCGCCGCCGTTGCCGTTGCCGTTGCCGCCGTTGCACCCGGCGAGTGCGACCGTCGCTCCGACGCCCGCCAGAACTCGTCTGCGGGTAACAGTCGTGTCGTCTGACATCGTCCACTCGGCGCCGCGAATGACAGGGCATTAATGTATTTCGTGACTCGGGCTCGAATTGGGCGAAAATTGGGCGAAAAACGGGCGCAGATGGTTCGAGAATCCTGTATAGCGTCGATTTAGCCGAAAGCATTTTTATCACTGACATGCGCATACGTCCACATGAAAACGAGGGTAGCT
The DNA here is from genome assembly GCA_003023535.1 of Halobacteriales archaeon QS_9_70_65. The sequence continues at coordinate 2,067 of PXSC01000144.1, forward strand.
CCCGGGGTGGGTTCCGTCTCCGGCGGCCATCGCGCCGACGGACGGCGGTGGCGACCGGAGCACCGGCCACGGGGCGGGGGGGCCCGCCGATGATCCGACGGCCGCCACAGGACGGACCGCCGCCGCGGATGCCGGTGGTTTCTTGTCAACCCATGGAGAACCCAGGTGGTGATGGATACGGTCCTCTGGCAGACACTCGCCGGCACGCGCGGCGGCCCGAACCGGGCCCGTATCCTTCGCGCGCTGGATGAACGTCCCAGGAACGCGAACCGCCTGGCGGAGGACCTCGATCTGGCGTACAACACGGTTCGTCACCACCTCGACGTGCTCGAACGGAACGACATCATCACGAGCGGTGACCAGAGCTACGGGACGGTCTATCTGCCGAGCGACCGAACCCGGAACCACTGGGGGATCGTCGAGGAGATCATCTCGCAAGCGAACGACTGACATGAGTACCGAACCGTACGGACGGCGTCAGTTGCCGCTCGCGACCGGAGGCTCCGTATGAGCACGATACTGAACGCCGCCCGCGTCGCGGCGGCGCTGAACATCGGTCTCCTGTTCGTCCTTCTGGTCGTGTGGGGGCGGACGTACCGCGAGATCCGCTCTCCACTCACGCTCGGCTCGATGCTCTTTTCGGCCCTGCTTCTGGCCGAGAACGTCGTCGCGCTGTGGTTCTACCTGTCCCCGCCGACGATGCCGAGCGCCGCCGTCGAGGTGATGATGGTGCTCCAGGTGCTGGAGACGACCGGTATCGGGGTTCTCGCTTACGTGACCTGGCAGTGACGGTCCGCCGGCGCCGTAATCGCGCGCCGAGCCTGTCACCGCGGCGACCCAACCGGTGGGGGGGAGCCGACCGGACGCACCTGCGGGAGCGTCGAGGCCCTGTTACTCGAAGGCGTGCTGCCGTAGCGTCTCCATCGAGACGGTGTCCAGCACCGCCTCGTTGGTCGCCGCCAGCACCACCGGCGGGACGGTCGGCTCCGGCGCCCGTCCGTTCTCGACGGCCTCCAGGGCCTCCACCCACCGCGGAACGCAGAGACACCAGCGGTCGCCGGGGTCGAGCCCCGGGAAGTTCAGCTCCGGTCGCGGCTCCCGCTCGAAGCCGGTCATCGGGTCGGTGCTGCACGGTTCCAGGGGATCGCCGAGGACGTTCCGCCGGGCCATACCGACACGAGGAGCGGCGGACGGAAAAGTCCCCGACGGTCGCTCCGGCTCAGGCGCCGTCCGAGGCTTCTTCTCTGCCGGGGACGAACGACCGATCATGCAGGTCGGCGTCATCTCCGACACCCACGACAACGTCCCGGCGGTGGAGGCGGCGATGGACCGCTTCGAGGCGGCCGGCGTCGACGCGGTCGTCCACTGTGGGGACTTCGTCGCACCGCCGGTGATCCCACATCTCGACCGCGAGGGCGTTTCCGTTCACGCCGTCCGCGGCAACAACGACGGCGAGCGGGAGGGGCTCGTCTCGGCCTTCGAGGCCCTCGACGGCGGCACGCTGCACGGTCGGTTCGCCGAACTCGAACTCGGCGGCCACGCGTTCGCGGTCCTGCACGGCGAACGGCGGCCGGTGATCGAGGCGCTGGCGGCCGGCGATTACGACTACATCTGTCACGGCCACTGGCACGTCCGCGAGCGGCGAGAGGTCGGCGGGACGACGGTTCTCAACCCGGGGGCACACTTCCCGACCGTCGCCGAGGAGCACCGGACGATCGCCGTCGTCGACACCCAGACCGGTGAGGTGGCGTTTCACGACGTCGGGGCATCGGTATGAACGTCACCGTCCGGGCGGCGACGGCCGACGACCTCGAGGCGGTCGTGGCGGTGGCTCGCGACGCCTGGTACGCCGCCTACGGCGGCTTCCTGGACCCCGAGACCGTCGAGGCGGGGCTGGCGCGGAACTACGACGAGGCGGTGCTGTCGGCGGCCGTCGACCACGACGACGTGGAGTTCCTGATCGCGGTCGACGACGACGAGGTGGTCGGCTTCGCCAGCGCCGAACGGACCTGGGCCGACGAGGTCGAACTCCACACCCTCTACGTCCACCCGGACCGGTGGGACGAGGGAATCGGATCGACGCTGCTGGAGGCCGTCGAGACGTGGGCCCGGGGGCTGGACGTCGACCGGGTCGCCTGCGGCGTTTTCGCGGACAACGCCGTCGGCGTCGGCTTCTTCGAAGCCGCGGGGTTCACCCGCGGCGACGAGACGCGGGCCGAACTCGCCGGCGAGTACCACCCCGAACTGGCGTTCGAGCGCGAGCTGTAGGCGACTCCGACGGGTGTGGCCGTCGTCGCCGGGTCATATTAGTTAGGCGAGAGCCAGCCGATCAGCCGATGTCGGGCGGGACCTCGAACGGGGCCGACCGCTCGCGGAGCGAGCCGACGCAAACACGGCCGGCGGCCGCGCACAGCGAGGCGCAGCCCGCGAGCGGTCGGGGGCGTTCGAACACATCATCATCGCCGAAACACGCTATTCTCTTCCCTACTAAACACTATCCGTCGCCGTCGGCGAACAGTTAAAAGGCCGTACGTCCAACCGGAGATATGAAACACGTCACCGTTCCCGACGACCGCATCGGCGTTCTCGTCGGCGAGGGGGGTGAGACCATGCGCGAGATCGAGTCCCGCGCGGAGGTCCGGCTGGACATCGACTCCGAGACGGGGTCGGTGCGGATCGAGTTCGAGATCGTCGACATCGAGGCGGCCACCCGCAACAAGAACGACCTCCGACGGCAGAAGGGCCGGCTCATCGGCGAGGACGGCCGGACCCGGGAGCTGATGGAGGAACTCAGCGGCGCCGACGTCGTCATCTACGGGACGACGCTGGGCATCATCGGCACGCCCGAGCAGGTCGACGCCGTCCGCAGCGCCGCCGAGATGATCCTCGACGGCGCGCCGCACGGCGCCGTCTACTCGTTTTTGGAGCGCCGGCACGACGAGATGCAATCCAACGACATCGAGTACCACCAGTTCACCGGCTGACGGCTCGTGCTGCCGGCTATAGTCGCGTGAAGATCAAGCCGAGGTGTTCGGCAGTGGCCGTTCGACGGAAGGCGTTCCGCGGCGCCGCGGGTCGAAAAAGATACGGCCGGCGGTATCAGAAGGGGGCGTCGTCGGTTCCGCCGTCGGCGGCCGCCTCCGGCGCGTTCAGCGTCTCCGCCAGCTCGCCGCGTTCTTCCAGCTCCGCGAGGACGTCGCTGCCGCCGACGAACTCGCCGTCGACGAACGTCTGCGGAATCGTCTCCCAGCCGCTGTGGGTCTCCAGCTCCTCGCGGAAGGCCTCGAGGTTCTGGAGCGCGTCGATCACCTCGACGTCCTCGCGGTACTGCCGGACGAGCCCGAGCGCGCGCTCGGAGTAGCCGCACTGCGGCATCAGCTCGTCGCCCTTCATGAACAGCGCGACCTCGTCGTCGGCGATGGCCTCGTTAACGCGGCCGGCGACCTCGTCGTCGTCGAGTTCGGGTTCGTTCGGGTCGAAGGTCATCCTACCCGCGTTTCGACGACCAGCGGGAAATGCGTGTCGGCGGTCACAGGAGTCATATTCAGTTGTGCGAGAGCCGGCCGGTCAGCCGATATCGGGCGGAACCTCGAACGGGGCCGGCCGCTCGCGGAGCGAGCCGACGCACGCACGGCCGCAGGCCGCGCGCAGCGAGGCACAGCCCGCGAGCGGAAGGGGGCGTTCGAAAACGCCGCCATCACCGCCGAAGTACGCTACTCCCTGCCAGTTGAATACGTCATTACAGACCACCCGACGGCGCGAGCGCCGAGCGGTGGTATAAGTAGCTTTCGTGCGACCGGGTCGCAGGGTTGCCCGGCTCTCCTCCGGGGGTTTCGTCCCGGTGTTTCAGGAAGGTTTATATAGAACCACAGACAATCGTTCGAACGACCATGGCACAACAGATGGGCAATCAGCCCCTCATCGTTCTTTCCGAGGAGAGTCAGCGAACGTCCGGCCGCGACGCGCAGTCGATGAACATCACCGCCGGGAAGGCGGTCGCGGAGTCCGTCCGGACCACACTCGGTCCGAAAGGGATGGACAAGATGCTCGTCGACTCGACGGGCAACGTCGTCGTCACGAACGACGGCGTCACCATCCTCGGCGAGATGGACATCGAGCACCCGCATCGCCGGCGAGCTGCTGTCGAAGGCCGAGGACCTGCTGGAGCAGGACATCCACGCGACCATCCTCGCGCAGGGCTACCGGCAGGCCGCCGCTCGCGCCAAGGAGATTCTCGAGGAGATCGCCATCGACGTCGACGCCGACGACACCGACAAGCTGGAGTCCATCGCCGCGACGGCGATGACCGGCAAGGGCGCCGAGGCCTCGAAGGACCAGCTGGCGGAGCTGACCGTCGAGTCGGTCCGCGCGGTCGCCGACGACGACGACATCGACACGGACAACATCAAAGTCGAGAAGGTCGTCGGCGGCTCCGTCGACGAGTCCGAACTCGTCGAGGGCGTCCTCGTCGGCAAGGAGCGCGTCCACGACAACATGCCGTACTTCGCCGAGGACGCCGACATCGCGCTGTTGGACACGCCCATCGAGGTCAAGGAGACCGAGATCGACGCCGAGGTCAACGTCACCGACCCCGACCAGCTCGAGCAGTTCCTCGAGCAGGAAGAACGACAGCTGCGGGAGATGGTCGACCGGCTGGCCGACGTCGGCGCCGACGTCGTCTTCTGCCAGAAGGGCATCGACGACATGGCCCAGCACTACCTCGCGGAGGAGGGCATCATCGCCGTCCGCCGCGCCAAGAAGTCCGACATGAAGGCGCTGGCGCGGTCGACCGGCGGCCGCGTCGTCTCCAACATCGACGACGTCACCGAGGGTGATCTCGGCTTCGCCGGCTCCGTCGCCCAGAAGGACATCGCCGGCGACGAGAAGATCTTCGTCGAGGACGTCGACGAGGCCCGCGCGGTGACGCTCATCCTCCGCGGCGGCACCGAACACGTCGTCGACGAGGTCGAGCGGGCCGTCGAGGACTCGCTGGGCGTCGTCCGCACCACCCTCGAGAAGGGACGGGTCCTGCCCGGCGGCGGCGCACCCGAGACCGCACTGGCGCTCGGCCTGCGCGACTACGCCGACTCCGTCGGCGGCCGCGAGCAGCTGGCCGTCGAGGCCTTC
>PXSC01000144.1:7232-9124 GCA_003023535.1 Halobacteriales archaeon QS_9_70_65
CATCGAGTCCGCCACCGAGGCGGCCGTCATGATCCTGCGCATCGACGACGTCATCGCCGCGGGCGACCTCAAGGGCGGCGGCTCCGACGACGACGAGGGTGACGACGCCCCCGGCGGCCCCGGCGGCGGCATGGGCGGCGGTATGGGCGGTGGCATGGGCGGCGGCATGGGCGGCGGTATGGGCGGCATGATGTAAGCCCACGAGACGCCACGTCACCACTCCCTGCCAGCTCGCACCGCCGGTCGAACGCTTCTCGTATTTATCCGTCCGGTAGCACCGGCTGTCGTCCGACGTTTGGACGCCTCCTCCGGTCACCACGGCTCGCCTTTCAGCCCCAGCGCATAGGCGCCGGCGTTCGTCCCGACGTGCAATAGCGGCGTGAGGACGATGACCACGATCAGCACCGGGGGCGTGAACGTCGCGCGGAACCACCCGGCAGCGATCAGGAACGTCAGCGCCAAGGCGGCGACGACGAAGTCCAACTGGTCGACGCCGGGGAGGGCGGCGCCGCGTTCGCGGCCGGTCCGGCGCTTGAGAAACGACGCGAGAATGTCGCCGAGCATCGCGCCGGCCGACAGCGATGCCGCGGCTGACGCGGGGAAGACCGGCAGCCCGAGGCCGGTCAGGTCGGTCGCCATAGGTGCCAGCAGGTTCAGCGCGAGCGCGACGACGACTCCCGCGGCCGTGCCGGTGACGGTGCCGCGCCAGGTCTTTCCGTCGCCGAGGGCCCGTCTACCGTCTCCGAGGGTCCGGCCGCCGTCGATCGGCCGGCCGCCGCCGGCCAGCACCGCCGCGTTGTTCGGAACGTACGCCGGCAGCATCACCCACACGGCGACGACGACCGTCTCGACCACCATGTTCCCGGCTCCGACCGGCGGTTTCAAAAGGCCGGCGGGTCGCTCCGGCGTCGTATTCAGTTAGCGAGAGCCGGCCGGTCAGCCGATGCCGGGTGGGACCTCGAACGGGGCCGACCGCTCGCGGAGCGAGCCGACGCGAGCACGGCCCTCGGCCGCGCGCAGCGAGGCGCAGCCCGCGAGCGGGAGGGGGCGTTCGGACACGCCACCGTCACTGCCGAAACACGCTAATCCCTCCTCACTGAACACGAGTCGCTCCGGAAGGGGTAGGCTCTTGGGCCGGGCGGCAGTATTTGCCACCATGATCCCGCCCATCGCCCGGCGGTTCGTCGCCGGCGAGACGGCCGCGGCCGCCGTGGACCACGCCCGCCGGCTCGACGACGACGGCGTCGGGACCATCCTGAACCTCCTGGGCGAACACTACGACGACCGCGACCCGGCCGACGACGACACGGCGACGTACCGCGAGCTGCTCGTCGACCTCGGGCGGACGGAGTTCGACGCCTGCGTCTCGGTGAAGCCCTCGCAGCTCGGGTTGGACGTCGGGGAGTCGGTTTTCCGGGAGAACCTCGGGCGGGTCGTCGACGCCGCCGCCGACCACGACCGTTTCGTCTGGGTCGATATGGAAGACTACACGACGACCGACGCGACGCTGGACGCCTTCGAGACGCAGGTCGAGCGCTACCCCGAGATGGGGCTCTGTCTGCAGGCCAACCTCAGGCGGACACCCAACGATCTCGAGCGGCTCGCGGCGCTGCCGGGGAAGGTCCGGCTCGTGAAGGGCGCCTACGAGGAGCCGCCGGACGTCGCCTACACCGACAAGGCGCGGATCGACGAGGCCTACCGGGAGCTGCTGGAGCGGGCCTTCCGGACGTTCGACGGCGTGGTCGGCGTCGGGAGCCACGACCCGGAGATGCTCGGGCTGGCGGCCGACCTCCACGAGGAACACGGCACCGATTACGAGGTCCAGATGCTGATGGGCGTCCGCGAGGACACCCAGCGGGAACTGGCGGCCGACGGGGTCCCGGTCTACCAGT
>PXSC01000145.1 GCA_003023535.1 Halobacteriales archaeon QS_9_70_65
CCGCCGGCTCGCGGCCGCCGACCGCTCGACGCTCGTGACGGCGATGCGCCGGACGCTCCGGTTCGTGCGCCGCACGGGGACGGTCTCCTGTCTGGACTTCCGCGAGAACGGCGTCGCGGGCGCCCGCGCGCTCCGGGAGGCCGCCGGGCCGACCGACCTCGACCCGTTCATTTTCGGCAGCGGCGACGCCGCCGTTCTCGAGGTCGCCGACGGCTACGGTGCCAGCGGCGCCAACGACGACGACTTCGCCGACGAGCGGGCCGCCGCCCGCGAGGCCGGCGAGCCGTTCGCCATCCACGCCGGCGAGCCGGACGCCTCGGACATCGACCCCGCCCTCGGGCTGGAGCCGGACCTGCTCGTCCACATGGTCCACGCCGGCCCCGACCACCTCCGGCGGCTCGCCGACCGGTCGGTCCCCGTGGCGGTCTGTCCCCGCGCCAACGCCACCCTCGGGGTGGGGGCGCCGCCGATCCGGGAGTTGCTCGACCACACGACCGTCGCCCTCGGGACCGACAACGTGATGTTGAACCCGCCGTCGATGTTCCGGGAGATGGCCGACACCGCGCGGCGGTTCGACGTGACCGACCGGGAAGTCCTGCGGATGGCGACGACGGCCGGCGCCGAGATAGCCGGCCTCGACTGCGGCGTCGTCGCTTCCGGCCGGCGGGCGGCGCTGGTCGTCCTCGACGGCGACTCGGACAACCTGGCCGGCTCGGTCGACCCGGTCCGGGCGGTCGTCCGGCGGGCGACCGCCGCCGACGTCGACCGCGTCCTGTTTTAGGGGTCGAAGCCACCGAACGGCGTCGTCTCGTGGCTTCGGACGAGCACCTCGTCGGCGACGGTCAGCCCCATCTCCAACAGCTCCCGTGCGACGGGGGTGATGTCCTCGTCGGACTCCCCGACGGCCGTCACCAGCAGGTTTCGGTCGCCGGTGACGAGCTCCTGGACCGACACCACCCCGTCGATCTCGAGGATCTCCTCGACGCGGTCGCCCCGCTCCGGAATCGAGGCGGTACAGAACAGGAGCATCCGGAGCGGATGTCCCGACCGTTGGTAGTCGACCCGGGCGCCGTACCCCTTGATGACGCCGTCGTTCTCGAGCCGCTGGATGCGCTTGCGGACGGTGCTGTCGGAGGTGCCGGTTCGCTCGGCGATGTCCCCCGACGACGTGTTCCGTGCGTCGTCCTGCAGGGCGTGCAGGATGGCCCTGTCGACGTCGTCGATGGCCCGATCGGACATGCCGGTAGGTCGGCGCCGGGGGACCTGTAGCTTCCGACGTCGGCCGACTCCCGGCCGACGCCAGCGGGTCGTCGAACCATCCCGCGCCGGCCGACGCTTCCCCGGGCCGGGAGCGTTATGCCCGCGGCCGAACCACACCCGGTATGGACGTCTTCGGTCTCATCGGCAGCCCCGTCGAGCACTCCGTGTCGCCGCAGATGCACGAGGCGGCCTACGAGGCGCTGGAGATGGACGCCCGCTACGTGACGCTGGAGCCCGCGGAGGACGCCCTCGGGCTGGCCGTCGACGGCGCGAGCGCGCTCGGCGTCGACGGGCTGAACGTCACCATTCCGTTCAAGCAGTCGGTGCTGCCGCTCGTGGAGCCGGACCCGCTGGCCGAGCGCATCGGCGCGGTCAACACCGTCGACCTGTCGGGCGAGCCGACGGGCCACAACACCGATGCTGCGGGCGTCACGCGCGCCTTCGAACACCACGACGTCTCGCCGTCGGGGACAGCGGTGGTCGTCGGCGCCGGCGGGGCGGGCCGGGCGGCGGCGTTCGCGCTGGCCGACGCCGGCGCCGACGTCCGGATCGCCAACCGGACCGTCCCGCGGGCCGAGGCGCTGGCCGGGGCGGTGCCGGGCGCCGACGCCCACGGGCTCGACGCCCTCGAGGAGCTGCTCGCGGACGCCGACCTGCTGGTCAATGCCACCAGCGTCGGCATGGAGTCCGACGAGACGCCCGTCCCCGCGGCGGCGCTCCACGGCGACCTCGCGGTGCTGGATGCGGTGTACACGCCGCTGGAGACGCGGCTGCTCCGGGAGGCGGCGGCGGCCGGCGCCACGACCATCGACGGGGCGTGGATGCTGCTGTTCCAGGGGGTCGAAGCGTTCGAGCTGTGGACCGGCCGGTCGGCGCCCGTCGAGGCGATGAACCGGGCGCTGCGGGCGGCGCTGTAGCCGCCATGGCAGTGTTCAGATAAGGATTAAGAGAATGGGACGCGGGAGAAAGCCCTCGGCGCTTTCGACTTCTGCTCGCGGGCCGGAGGCCCGCTCGCACGGCCCGGGGCGACTCCGTCGCCTCGCTGCCCGCGACTCGCTGCGCGCTTCGGCCGCGGTGCGGTCTATAGTGCTTGCGTCGTCGAGGTTCGTCGAAAGCGCCTCGCCCTTTCAGTCCGCCAGGGGTTAGTCGACTGGTCGGCAGAAACTGGCTCGTCTGTCGGTGCTTAATTTGAACACCGCAGCCGCGGCAGCCACCGGGGTTAAGTACGACCCGCTGCTGACTCCGCGTATGGTGTTCGAACTGCTCCGAACGGTCCTGGGGCTGGGGAGTTCCGACTCGACCGGCGAGACCGACGTGACGGTCGAGCGGAGGCCGGACGACGGCGCCGCGGGCACCGATGGCGACGCCCACGAGGAGGCCGCCACCGCGGGCACCGACGCCGCCGCCTCGACCGGCTCGATGACCGAGGAGCCGCCGGCAACCGGCGCCGCCGAGCCGGCCGAGGCCGCCGGGCCGACCGACGGCGGCGAGGCCGTCTCCGTCGAGGAGGTCAGCGGCATCGGCCCCGCATACGCCGAGCGGCTGTCGACGGCGGGCGTCGACACCGTCGGCGACCTGCTGGCGGCCGACCCCGAGAAGCTCGCCGACAGCACGGACATCTCTGCCAAGCGGATCGGCCGCTGGCAGGACCGCGCGGAGGGGTCGTAAACTACCCCGCCCTACTCGCTCCCTCCCGCCTTGCGGCAGTCGGTCACTCCTCGAGGACGGGGCTTTCCCGCACTGCTATTGTGCCCCGCGGCCCCGTGTGGTTCGAGAGAGCGACGCTCTCTCGTCATCTGCTCACGGGCGGCGGAGCCGCCCGTTCGCATGGTCCGCGGGACTCGACGAGTCCCGCGCATATCACGACGGACCCCCGCCGTGAATTGTCCCGCCGGTTTAATTCCCGGTGTTCTCGCGTTCTATCCCCAAGCGGGGAACGGGAGTCGAACCCGTTCACGGTCATCGTCCCCGAGTGTGGGGCGCGACGGCAGTACCGTCGCGCCCCAGATGCCGGTTTACTCGCGGCATCTACCGACCCCGACGTGTGCAGGGACGGCAGTAAATCAACGGACGGCTCACGAGGGAAAAACAGGTTGCCACACGGTGAAAGTGAACGAAGACGGGCGCTCCTCCCCTCCCTACCGCTTGCCTCGCTCGCGGCTGAGGAAGGGGACTCCGCGCCCTGCACCGCGCTGAACCGCAAGACCGTTACCGGTCGGCCGCCACATCGTAGTGATGCGTGTGGTCACCGACAGAGCCGCCTTCCGCAAGGCGGCCGCCGCGGCCCCGCCCGACGCGCGGGTGCCGGTCGAGCTCCGCGTCGATGTCGCCGATCCGTTCGAGGCCTACCGCCGGGCCCGCAGCGGCGACGGTAACGACGTATTCCTCGAGACGACCGGCGGCCAGTCCGGCTGGGACTACTTCACGACCGACGCCGTCGAGCGAGTGACCGTCTCGGCGGACGCCGTCTCCCGCGGCGACGGCTCGCCGTCGCTGGACGCGCTGGCGAGGGTCCTCGACGACGAGCGGGATGTCCTCACCGGCGTCCGACACCGCCGGAAGCCGCACGTCAGCGTCCAGTTCCACCCCAAGAGCATCCTCACCGACGTCGGTGAGCGCATGATCGGGCGCTTCTGTCAGCGATGCAGTACCACCTGAACGGCGAACTGGTGCCCCGCGAGGAGGCGACCGTCAGCGTCGACGACCGGGGGTTCCGCTACGGCGACGCGGTCTTCGAGACGTGTCGGGCCTACGGCGGCGAGGTGTACGCCTGGGACCGCCACGTCGACCGGCTCCGAGCGAGCTGTGAGACGCTCGGCATGGTCGAGGCGGCCCCCGACGACCTCGCCGTCCGGGTCGCCGAGACGCTCGACGCGAACGACCTCGCGGACGCCTACGTCCGGATCTCCGTCAGCCGGGGCGTCCAGCCGGGCAAGCTGACGCCACAGCCGGACGTCGACCCGACGGTCGTCGTTTACGTCAAGCCGCTACCGCAGGGCGGCGTCGACGGCGAACCCGTTTGGGACGGCCCCGCGGTCGTCCAGTCAGTGAAAACACGCCGCGTGCCCGGGGCCGCGCTGCCGGCCGACGCGAAGACCCACAACTACCTCGACGCCGTCCTCGCGCGGCTGGAACTCCGGCGGGCCGCCAACGACTCCCACCGGCCGGACGAGGCGCTGATGCGGGACGTCGACGGCAACGTCGCCGAGTGCGCCTCGAGCAACCTCTTCTTCGTCGACGACGGCGTCGTGAAGACGCCGGCGGCGGGGTCGCTCCTGCCGGGTATCACCCGGGAGCTGGTCGTCGAGCTCGCGGAGGCCGAAGGGTTCCCCGTCGAGACCGGCCGGTACTCCCTCGACGACGTCCGGGAGGCAGATGAGGCGTTCCTGACGAACTCGACGTGGGAGCTCCGGCCCGTCGAGCGGGTCGACGGCATCGCTGTCGGCGACGGCCCGATGACGTCGCTGCTCCGTCGGCTCTACGACGAGCGCGTCGAGGAGCGCTGCTACTGAGGGAGACGCGGACGACGTGCGACGACCGCCGTCTACGATTCGAGCACCGTCTCGGGGTCGACGTCGCCGCCGGGGCCGACGACGACGTCGCTGCGAGCCGCCGACCCGACGGCGACCGTGCCGCCGGCGACGATCGGTGCGACCAGCCCCGCGGCGACGACGCCCGGGTCGGCGAACGACGCGGCAGCTGCGACGCCAACCTCGCCGCCGACGTCGATACCCGTCCGCTCGACGACCGCCTCGGCCGCCTCGAGCACTTCGCCGTGACTGTACGTCACCCCGTCGCTCCGGAGCAGCGGGTCCCCTGGAGCGACGATGTCCGGCGGCATCGACGGGTTCTCGCTCCAGACGTCGACGACGACCGCCCGGACGCCGTCGTCCGGGGCGGTCGGCGGGTCGAAGCGGACGACGCCGCCCAGCAGCGCGGCGCCGTACAGCGTCAGCACGGGCTCCGGCAGCGGGTCGTCGGCAACTGCGACACCGTCGCCGCCCCGGACGCCGAGGTGTCGGAGGAAGTTCCCGACCTTCCAGGCGCTCGTGCAGAACCGCCGGTAGTCGTACTCCCGATCGACGGCCGACGCCCGGAGCGCCGCCGCCTCCGAGCGCCGGTCCCGCCCGATCAGGTCCCCGAGGGCATCCATATCCGTCGTTGGGCCGCCGGACGTTTATATTCGAGCGACCCGGATCACCGACATGAACACACAGTCGCAGGTCGCGGCCTTCGTCGCGGAGCACGGCCTCGACGCGCCGGCGGCGTATCGGCTGCTCGATACCGTCTCGGAACTCGGCGAGGTCGCCAAGGCGGTCTGCACCTCGACGGGCTACGGCGCCGACCCGGAGTCGGTCGACGTTCCGGAAGACGAACTCGGCGACGCGCTGTTCGCGCTGCTGGCGCTCTGTGCGGAGCTCGACGTCGACGCCGAGGCCGCCCTCGAAACGTCGCTCTCGAAGTACGAGAACCGCCTCGCCGAGTCGGGACGCGCGGGAAGCGGCGAGTAGCGAGCAGGCGGAACGTTCTCTGGCCGGATCGGAGTCGACGGCCCGTGTTCCGCACACCTGCCCCGGCGGGCCGCCGGCGACGTTCAGGTCACGGGCCGTCTGGTCCCGTCTCCATTGATAAAGCTCCGGACGTTCGCTCGACGACCCGGCCGGAGTGTCGCCCACGGAACGGTCGGCGGCCCACGTCCGCCGCGGCGGCGGTCGACCCGCCTCGGGACCGCGGTTCAGTAGAACTCCCGAACCAGGTCCATCGCGTCGTCGGGAGCGCCGTCGGGGATGTCGGTCATCGGCTCGGTGACGCCCTCGCGGGTCTCGAAGCCGACCGAGCTCTCGTTCTGGTAGATGACGCCCTGGTACTCCTTGTCGCGGTCCATGATGAGATCCTTCGCGGCGTCGTAGTCGGTGCGGTCGTGGTCGAACTCCTCGTCGCCGACGTCGACGATGGTGTCCCGGAAGTAGTCGTAGGTGTCGACGTCATTGAACGTCACGCAGGGCGAATACACGTTGACGAAGCCGAAGCCGTCGTGTTCGATGGCCTTCTGGACGATTTCGGTGTGCCGCTGGGAGTCCGACGAGAAGGACTGAGCGATGAAGGTGCCGCCGGCAGCGAGCGCCAGCGCCAGCGGGTTGACCGGTTGCTGGTTGGTGCCGTCCGGGCTCGTGGAGGTCTCGAAGTCCTCCCGGGAGGTGGGAGAAAACTGGCCCTTCGTCAGGCCGTAGATGCGGTTGTCCATGACGACGTACGTCATGTCGACGTTGCGGCGGACGGCGTGGACGAAGTGGCCGGCCCCGATGGAGTAGCCGTCGCCGTCGCCGCCGGCGACCATCACCTCGAGTTGCCGGCGACCACGAACGTGTCGTCGGGATCGTTGCCCGTCTGGGCCAGCGCCTTCATCATGCCGTTCATCGTGCCGAAGTCGCCGCACCCGGGACACCAGGTGGGTTGTTCGTCCGATTTGAAGTCGGTGAATCTGATGTCGGAGCTCATCGTGCCTCCACCTCCGCGTCGGCCGGCTCGCCGAGGACGGCCCTGACCTCCTCGGCGAGTTCGTCGGCCTTGAAGCGGACGCCGTCGTACTTGTTGATGCGTTCGACCCGCGTCAGCGCGTCGTGTTCGACGAGGTCGGCGAACTGCCCGGTCGCGTTGCACTCGACGACGATGACGTCATCGGCGGCCTCGACCTCGTCGGTCATGTCCGGCCGGGGGAAGACGTACGGTACCGACAGGAAGCGGACGTCGATGCCGTCGGCCGCCAGCAGCTCGATGGCGTCCCGCACGGCGCCCTCGTTGGAGCCCCACGAGACGACGAGCGTGTCGGCGTCGGGATCGCCGAACTCCCGGTAGCTCCAGTCCTCGCGCTCGACGGCCGTCTCGACCTTTCGGTCGCGCTTGTCGACCTGCTGGACGCGCATCTCCTGTTCTTCGGTCCGTCGGCCGAGTTCGTCGTGCTCGAGGCCGGTCGACATGTGGGCGCCGTCGGCCGTCCCGGGGAGGGCACGCGGGCTGATACCGTCGTCGGTGACCGCGTGCGGCCGGAACTGGCCCTTCCCGTCGGTCCACTCCTCGATCGACTCCTCGTCGACGACCTTCCCGCGGTCGATCTCGACGTCGTCCATGTCGAACTCCTCGGGCTCGAAGGTCTGTTCGGTGACCGCAAGCGCCAGGTCGGCCGTCAGGTAGACCGGCAGCTGGTACTTCTCGGCGAGGTTGAACGCCTCGACGGTCTTGTGGAAGCACTCCGAGACGGTCGTCGGCGCCAGGACGAACCGCGGCACCTCGCCGTGGCCGCCGTACAGCATCGCCTCGAGATCGCCCTGCTCCTGTTTGGTCGGCATCCCGGTCGACGGCCCCGACCGCATCACGTTGCAGATGACCAGCGGCGTCTCCGAGGTGGCGACGAGGCCGAACGTCTCGGTCATCAGGTCGATACCGGGCCCCGAGGTGGCAGTCATCGAACGGGCACCGGCCCGGGCGGCCCCCAGCGCCATGTTGACGGCCGACAGCTCGTCTTCGGCCTGGACGACGATGCCGCCGTAGTCCTCGATGCGGCCCTTCAGGTACTCCATCACGTCCGTGGCGGGCGTGATGGGGTAGCCCGCGTAGAACCGACAGCCGGCGGCGAGGGCGCCCATCCCGA
>PXSC01000146.1:0-888 GCA_003023535.1 Halobacteriales archaeon QS_9_70_65
ACTGGCCGCCGCCGACGACCGCGTCCGGCACGTCCACGGCGACGAGCGGCTCGGCCGCGGCGGCGCCCTCGAGCGGGCGTTCCGCGGGAGCGACGGCGACGTCCTCGTTTACTTCGACACCGACCTGGCGACGGACATGCGACACCTCGAGGAGCTGGTCGACTCCGTCCGGGTCGGCGACTACGACGTCGCCACCGGCTCCCGGCGGATGCCAGGCGATGAACAGCGACGGGAGCCGGAGCGGGGCGTCGCCTCGACGGGGTTCAACACGCTCGTCCGGCTGTTCCTCCGGTCGCCGCTGTACGACCACCAGTGCGGCTTCAAGGCCTTCGACCGCGAGGCGTTGTTCGACCTTCTGACGGACGTCGAGGACGACCACTGGTTCTGGGACACGGAGGTGCTGGTCCGGGCCCAGCGGGCCGGCTACGACGTCCGGGAGTTCCCCGTCGAGTGGGAGCCGACGGGCGACACCACCGTCGACCTCGTCCGGGACGTTCTCGGAATGGGCAGTCAGATCCTCCGGCTGTGGTGGCAGCTGGCCGTCCGACCGCGGGTCGACCGCCGGGTCACCGTCGCCGCGGGGACGCTGCTCGTCGTCGCGGCCCTCGCGCTGATGACCGTCTACCTCGACCCCCGGGAGGTGCTGTCGGCGATGGCCGGCGCCGACCCGGTGCTCGTCGCCGTCGCCGCCGTCGTCTACCTGCTGTCGTGGCCGCTCCGGGGTCTGCGGTACCGCGACATCCTCGCGGAACTCGGCTACCGCGAGCGGGTCGGCTTCCTCACGGGGGCGGTGTTCATCAGCCAGACGGGCAACCTCGTCTTCCCGGCCCGACTCGGCGACGGGGTCCGGGCCTACGTGGTGAAGGCCCGCCGCGACATCCCGTACCC
>PXSC01000146.1:1042-6801 GCA_003023535.1 Halobacteriales archaeon QS_9_70_65
CGCCGGCGACGTCCAGACCGTCGCCGACGACCGGCGGGCCTTCGCCGTCGTCGGCGCCTCCAGCCTCGCCGTCTGGGCGCTCGACGTCGTGACGGCGCTGGTCGTCTTCCTGGCGTTCGGCGTCGACCTCGCGCCGGCGGAACTGGCCGCCGTCGGGTTCTTCGCCGTCAGCGTCGGCAACCTGGCGAAGGTGCTGCCGCTGTCGCCCGGCGGGGTCGGCCTCTACGAGGGCGCCTTCACGCTCATCGTCGTCGCGCTGACGTCGGTTCCCTTCGAGATCGCCCTGGCGGCCGCCGTCGTCGACCACGCCGTCAAGAACGTCGTCACCGTCGTCGGCGGCGTCGCCTCGACGCTGCTGTTCAACGTCTCGCTGACGGAGGCCGTCGAGGAGTCCCGCGAGGTCGGCGAGGCGACGGCCCGGGAGTGACCGCGGTGCGGCCGGCCCGCTGACGGCCGCCCCGGCGCCGCCAACTCCCTCGGCGAGGTGTCGCTTGTCTCCGGCGTCGAGAAAAGCGAGATCGCCCGTACCTACCGGTACGTCGGCCGGGAATTCGGCCTAAGGTCGAGCCGGCCGGCCCCGAGAGCTACGTGCCGCGGTTCGCCAGCGACCTCGACCTCTCGGAGGAAGCGGAGAACCGCGCCCGGAAGCTGCTACGAAACGCAAAGGAGCAGGGCGTCCACTCCGGCAAGTCGCCGGTCGGGCTCGCCGCGGCGGCCGTGTACGCCGCCTCGCTATCGGCCGACGAGAAGACCACCCAGGCCGCCGTCAGCGAGGTCGCGGACATCTCGGAGGTCATCATCCGCAACCGGACCACGAACTGCTCGAAGCCGAACAGGACATTCCCGTCGCCTGACCAACCTCGGCGACGGCACACCGCCGACGCGTCACTCCCTGATACGAGTCGTCATTTGACCTTACGTCGATTACGCGGCGGTACGAAACGATGTCTCGAGCATGGACGAAGCAACGGTACTCCACGATCCCGGCACGGCGACGCGTCGTCGCGTCCTCGGGGGAATCGGTCTATCGGTGTCGGCGGCCGCTAGCTGTGCCGACCCGCCTGACGGGTCCCCAAGGGACCCGAGACGCGATTGAACCCGTCTCTGGTTCGAGGCGGTCGACGCCCTGAAGACGAGGCCGACGACAACCCGATCGAGTACGCGTCGCTCTCCGACGGGGAGCAGTCGCTCGTCGGCACAGCGCTCGGGGAGGGCAAGTACGTCGCGGACACCGACGAGATGTCGCCGGCCTGGCACTCGCCCCGGGGCGCGTCGAGGCCCGTAGCGAGGAGGGTGAAGAACTCGTCGTCTACCTCGTCCGGAACGGTCAGTACTACCAGGTCGGGCTCGTGAACGGCGACCACACCATCGCCTCACCGACGCCGATAGGGGACGATCGGGCTGACCGGCTTCATCGTTGACTGCCAGTAATTCCTGGACGATCATCAGCAGTAGGCCCTGCAAATTCACTGTCGAACCTCCGTCATAATGCCTTTCGCCGAGTCTAGAAGAGTACGAACTACCGATGTCTTATTTGGCAGAAGACTTTTACCAGTGTGTGTATCGTGTACGGTACCATGACCGAGTCCGACGACGGCATCAACCGACGGACGGCCCTGAAGACGACCAGTATGGCGCTCAGTACCGGTGCCGCATTCACACTCGTCGGTTCCGCGGGGGCAGATCACACCTGTCACAACTCCTGCGGCGGAGGCTCGTACAATGAACTCTCGTCGGACGACTACATCTGGAAGAAGAGTGACCGCGAGGTGGAAGTCTACGGTGGAAGCGGTAGCGGTTGGTGTTTCAAGTATCGTGGGGTCCTCGCGTTGAGTCTCATGTACCTCGACGTTCAGAAGAATCCCGAGGGCGAGTACGAGCATTACTTCGACGCCGCGAGTTCGTTCACAATGTACCGGAAAAATACGTGCGAAGAGGATGAATGGAAGAAGATCGACCGGGTCTCCGGGAACAGGGTCACGATCGACAACCACATGCCCGGCTCATCGTTCATTTCGGCGAACAAGCGTGACGACGATGTCGGCGCCCACCCGGCCCCGTCGGACGACTCCGACGACGGTTCGAACTGGGGAGACGCGGCGTACACCGTCATCAGCGCGGCCGTGTCGGAAATCAATGACAAATTCAATTACGCGATGACCGCCGGCGAAATCGCGGATGCCCTCATCGCGGACGCCGACGCCACCACGGACAACTCGCGAAAGTCGTTCGCCTGGCCATACGACTACGACAACTGCAAGAAGGAGGCCTCGACCGCAACTCGATTCATGATCAAGAACGACGACGGTGCCTCCGAAATCGACTTCTCGTTCTACCACGAGGCCAACTCCAGAGACTCGACGGTCGACATCTACATGAACTGGGATGTTCAAGAGGACGCGACTGATCACTACTGACGCCGAACGGGACGACGGACCGATTCGTCCGACGCCCGCACCGGGTCCGGAAAGTTCTGCGCCACACGTGACGGAGACGTCGTTCGACGGCTCGTCATCGAGCAGACGAGCGTTTCGCGCCGGCGAACGTCCGGCTTCTGTCTCGGTGCCTGACCGGGTACGCGGCTGCTGTCGAGCAGTTCGGGCCACTTGAACGGGGCGAACGGGACACCGTTTACGACTCGCAGGTCCGACCGGCCTCGACCGCTCGCTCCGCGACCTCGGCGAACGTCTCCCAGGCCTTCAGGCCCGCCCGTAGCGCGACCAGGTCGTCGGCGTCGATGTCGACGCTGACCTCGCGACCCTCGCGGCGAACGGTTGCCGTCGTGCGGTCGCCTTCGATCTCGTCGGCCTCCTGGCGCACGGCGTCGGCGACCAGCGCGGCCGCGTCGCCGCTGTCGTAGCGGAACGTCAGGTCGGCGTCGTGGGAATGGGCGGATGACATCCGGCGGGAGGAGCGGGCCCGGAGACGGTTACTGGACGTTTACTTCCTTGATGTCGCGGCTCCGCTCCTTCAGCAGGACGCGGTGCCCGCAGTACGGACAGCGGACGCCGCCGTACTCGTCGAGTTCGACGTCGCGCTTGCAGCGGGAGCACTTGTAGCTCATCGTCAGGCGTCGTCCTCGCCGAGGGCGGCGCGGATCGAGCGGGTGACGGTCTCGCCGGCCGCGTACCGGGCGCCGAACCGCCCCGCGCTGCCGGTGGAACCTCGTTCGGCCATGCGTAACTGTGGCGTCAGCGAACGCATAAACCCCACGTTTCGCCCCGCGACGGCGCCACTCTCGTCTCGGATCCCGTGTCGGTCACTCCCGGAAGCCGGCCTCCGCGAGGGCGTCGTTGAGGTCCGCCCGGACGTGCTCGCCGAGCTTGCGGTCGCCGGCGGTCGTGACGACCCGGTTCTCCTGGACGCTGGAGCCGTCCCGGACGAGCAGCCGGACGTTGCCGGTGCCGTCGGCCCGGGTGGCCTTCGCCCGGACGCCCGTCCGGGAGCCGGAGCCGCCGGCGTCGATCGGGCCGGGGACGATCTTCTTCACGTGGGGGTGGTCGGCGACCGTCTCGAGGGCCGCCTGGCCGTCGCGGCCGCCGATGAGCGTCGAGTGGCTGCCGCCGAGCTTCTCGGCGACGGAGGCCTCGACGACCTCCAGGGCCGGCTCGCCGCGCCGCTCCCGGACCGCCTCGACGGGGTCGTCGTCGCGGACCCGGTAGAACGGGTAGTGTAGCTCCGCCCGGACCGACGACAGCACCTCGCGGTCGCCGGCGGCGTACACCTCCTCGGGGCGCTTGCGCCGGACCTCGTCGGCGACCCGACCGGCGTAGTTGCGGAGTTCCGTCGTCGCCCACCGGCCCTCTTCTTCGGGTTCGGTGGTGATGGTCCGCTCGGCGACGACCGTCTCCTCGAGCAGGCAACTGACGGTCGCCCGCTCGCGGCCGCAGTCGAGAACCGCGGTGTCGGCGTTGGCGCTGCGGCAGACCAGACAGTAGTCGCCCGGCCGCTCTAACGCACTCGCACACTGCCGACACTCCATACCGTTAGAAGGCGCCTGTGCCGCATAAGTCGGCCGGTTGCGACGCCGGCGACTCACTCCGCTTCCCGTCGACCGGCCGTCCGGACGAGTTCGAGTGACCGCTCGACGACCGCCCGCTGGTCGTCCGTCGGCCAGGCGTTCCGCGGGAAGTACTCCTCCAGGAACTCCGCGCGTTCGGCCGGCGTCGCCGTCTCGACCCGCTTGCGGTAGTGATTGCCCATGAAGTCGGCGAAGGCGTGGGCGTTGGCGCCGTGGGCGTCGCCGTGTTCCTCGGCGACCCGCTCGGCGACGGCCCGGTTGTGCGCCTCGACGGCCGCCCAGTCGTCGTCGCCGACCCCCGACAGCGACCGCTCGACGCCGCGGTCGACGTCGTCGATCCGGTCGACCTGCACGACGCCGTCTTCGACCCACTCCTCGGGGTAGAGCACGAGCGTCTCGCCGGCCTCGTCCTCGCGGACCCGCGGGACGTAGCCGTGGTCGGCGAGCAGGCCGTCCCGTTCCTCGCGGTAGGCCGCCCGCTCGTCGTCGTCGACCGCCTCGCGCATCCGTCGGGTGAGCGTCAGCGCGCGCGTCACGACCGTCTCGGGGAGTGACTCGCCGTCAGCCATCGAGTGCGTCGTTCACCAGGTCGTCCGCGCGGTCGTTTATCTCCCGCGGTACGTGGTCGATGGACCACTCCTCGACCCGGGCCAGCAGCTCCCGGGCCCGGATTCGCCGCTCCCGGAGCTGCGGGTCGTCGGTGTTCCACTCGCCGCGGACCTGCCGGACGACCAGCTCGGAGTCGCCCCGCACCGCCAGCTCGTCGAAGCCGACGTCGACGGCGGCCTCCAGCCCCCGGATCAGCGCCTCGTACTCGGCCTGGTTGTTCGTCGCCCGGCCGATGCGCTCGCCGTCCTCGGCGGCGACGCCGTCGCCGGTGACGAGGACCCACCCGACCGCCGCGGGGCCGGGGTTACCGCGGGAGCCGCCGTCGAAGTAGAGGTGCGCCCGGCCGCCACCGCCCTCGAGGAGGCCGACGAGTCGGCCCGGCGACCCGCCCTGGACGACCACCTTGTCGTCGTAGGCGACCGCCGTCGCGTCGACGTGTCGCGCCCGCCACCGCTCGTGGTCGGTGTTGCCGCCGTCGACGTCGACGCCGGCCGCCTCGAGCCGTTCGCGGGCCGCCTCCGGGTCGCAGTCGACGACGGGCACGTCTCGGCGTTCGACTTCCGGGTATTATTCCTTCCGATCTCGGGCCGACGGCGCCGCGACGGCGGCCACGACGTCGCCGCCGCCCATCGATTCGTCTCGCCCCTCGCCGAACGGTGGCGGGGGTTTAAGTCGGTCGGCCGGGTTACCTACAGCCACGATGACACGGCCCACCCGCCAGCGGGAGCGCGAGGAGTCCGACGCCGAGCAGGACGAGCGGAGCGACGCGGCGGCCTGTCCGGAGTGTTCCTCCGAGGAGATAATC
Source organism: Halobacteriales archaeon QS_9_70_65 (assembly GCA_003023535.1). Next base: position 6,478 of record PXSC01000146.1, read on the forward strand.
AAGGACGGCGACCGGGGCGAACTCATCTGCGAGGACTGTGGGCTCGTCGTCGAGGAGGAACACATCGACCGCGGGCCGGAGTGGCGGGCGTTCAACCACTCCGAGCGGCAGTCGAAGTCCCGGGTGGGGGCGCCGACGACCCAGACGATGCACGACAAGGGGCTGACCACCCAGATCGACTGGAAGGACAAAGACGCCTACGGTCGGTCGATCTCCTCGAAGAAGCGCTCCCAGATGCACCGACTGCGGAAGTGGCAGGAGCGCATCCGCACCAAGGACGCCGGCGAGCGCAACCTCCAGTTCGCACTCAGCGAGATCGACCGG
>PXSC01000147.1 GCA_003023535.1 Halobacteriales archaeon QS_9_70_65
GGGAGAGCCTCGAGGCGGCTCGCCAGCGGCTCGGCGGCGGCCATCGCGGCCAGTCGGACGGCCGCCAGCGGGCCGTCCGGACATAGCGTCACGTCGGGCCAGATCCACGCTCCGGACGGCTCGCCGCCGAAGGCGACGTCGGGTTCGGTCGCGGCGGCGGCGACGTGGACGTCGCCGACCGGCGTCCGGGTGACCGCCACGTCCCGGGATTCGAGGTGGTCCTCGACGGCCAGGCTGGTGTCGACGGGGACGGCGACCCGCTCGCCGGGATCGGCGGCCTCGGCGGCCAGCAGTGCCAGCGTCGCGTCGCCCGACAGGAAGGTCCCGTCGGCGGCGACCGCCCGGGTCCGGTCGGCGTCGCCGTCGTGGGCGATCCCGAGGTCGTGGCTGCCGTCGGCGACGAGCGTCGCCAGCGCCGTGCAGTGCTCGGCGGTCGGCTCCGAGGGCCGCCCGGGGAAACGGCCGTCGGGCTGTGCGTTCAGGGTCTCGACGTCACAGCCCAGCTCGAGCAGCGCCTCGACGGTCACCCGGCCGGCGCCGTTGCCGAGGTCGACGGCCACCGACAGCTCCGGCGGCTCGACCGCCGCCGCGAGGGCGTCGACGTGACGGTCGGTCGCGTCGACCGCGGTGCGGTCGCCGAGGCGGTCCCACGGCCGCAGGTCGGGGTCGTCGGCCTCGACTCGCTCGGTGATTCGCCCGCGACCGGCGGCGTCGTAGGCCTGCCCGGAGAGCTGCCACAGCTTCAGCCCGTTATCGGCCGGGGGATTGTGACTCGCAGTGACGGCGACGCCGGCGTCGGCGCCCTTCCAGCCGACGGCCCGGGCGACGGTCGGGGTGGCGGCGATCCCCAGGTCGACGACGTCGGTCCCGAGCTCTCGGAGCCCGCTCGCGAGGGCGTCGACGAGGACCTCGCCGCTTTCGCGTGCGTCCCGGCCGACGACGACGCGGTCGGTCTCGGCGCCCAGCGCGCGGCCGACCCGCAGCGCCAGCCCGGCGGTCACCTCGTCGCCGACCGGCCCCCGGATGCCGCTCGTTCCGAACATACCCCGACCTCTCGCGCCGACGTGAAAACGCTACCCGTCCGGCCGCCACTCGCAGGCGTCGCCGTCGGTCAGCGCCGCCTCGTCGATGTGTGCCGACAGGCAGGCGTAGTTGCAGAAGCCGCCGGCCTCGAGCCGTTCGCCGTCGTCGGTCTCCTCGACGAAGACCGGCTCGTAACGGCCGAGGTCGCTGCCGCAGTACGTACACTCCATGCCGGCGCTACGGCGGCGACGGGCAAACCCTTTCGCCCTCACGCCGGCTCGGGTCGCTCGACTGCAGGCTGGAGTCGCGGTCGAGCAGTCGTGCGGCCGGCTGACCGGGCCGGCCACCGTCGTGGCCGCGGCGGTTTTTTTGACTCCGAGCCCCGACCCCCGGCATGAAGAAGTCCGGCGGCACCGAGACACAAAAGCGCCGGGCGGGCGAGAGCGCCGCCGCGGTCGTCGAGGACGGCGACGTGGTCGGGCTGGGGACCGGCTCGACGGCCGCCACCGCCATCCGCGAGCTCGGGCGGCGGGTCGACGCCGGCCTCGACGTCCGGGGGGGGCCGACCTCCCGCGGCGCCCGCCGGCTCGCCCGGGAGGCACACATTCCGCTGACGACGCTGGCGGCGTCGACGCCCGACGTCGCGATCGACGGCGCCGACCAGGTGGCCGACGGCGACCTCGTGAAGGGCGGCGGTGCAGCACACACCCGCGAGAAGGTCGTCGACGCGGCCGCCGACCGGTTCGTGGTCGTCGTCGACGCGACGAAGCCGGCCCCGGCGCTGGACCACCCGATTCCGGTCGAGGCGCTGGCCGACGCGGTGCCGGTCGTCGAGCGTCGTATCGAGGCCCTCGGTGGGGAGCCGACGCTCCGCGCCGCCGAGCGGAAGGACGGGCCCGTCGTCACGGACGACGGTAACCCGGTGCTGGACTGTGACTTCGGCGTCGTCGCGGAGCCGGAGACGCTCGCAACGGCGCTGGCGGAGATTCCGGGGGTCGTCGGCCACGGGCTGTTCGTCGGTCTCACCGACGAGGTACACGTCGGCACCGACGACGGTGTCGAGGTCGTTCGCCCGCAGGATTCGACGGGGTAGCGTCGGGGTCGACCGGCAGCGAGGCGCGAGAGCCTATCCACCTACCGACAGGACGAACCGGACGGTTCATGTCGAAGCGAGAGAAAAGTTAGCAGGACATGCCCTCCTCGAACGACGCCCTCGGCGGAGACAGGTCCCGGCGCGAACTCCTCGCGGCGACCGGCGGACTCGCCACCCTGGCGGTCGCTGGATGCAGCGAGCGGCTCGGAGGAACCGAACCGGAGGGAGAGGGCGACACGGTCGAGGTCATCGTCGGAAACGGGACCGACGAGCCCGCGCGAATAGCCGTCCGGATAGAGGACGATACCGGCGCGATGCTGTTCGGCCGCGTGTACGAACTCGGTCCCCACAAGGCCGACGAGTCGGCGGGTATCGATACAGCGCCGTCGACGGTAATCGTTTTCACGCCGGCAGGTGGCGCAACCACCTGGGAATACGACCCCGACCTGGACGTAAATTGCGAGGAGAAAGACGTCGGAATCACGCTACTTCCGGACGGCTCGTTCGAACGGTACTACACCTGCTGAGCCCTGCTCGAGCGCCGACGGACGCCGTCGCAGTGCGACGGGGCGACGAGCGACGAGGCGCTACCGCCGACGACCCCCGGCGGAAGCCAGTCATCGGTTCAGCGTGTGGACGGCCTCGCCGCGGGCGTTGGCGGCGGCCTCGCCGACGGCCTCCGACAGCGTCGGGTGGGTGTGGACGGTCGCGGCGACGTCTTCGACCCGTGCGCCCATCTCGATCGCCAGGCCGACCTCGGCGATGAGTTCGGCGGCGTCGGGGCCGACGATCTGGGCGCCGAGGACGAACTCCGCGTCGGCGTCGGCGACGATCCGGACGAAGCCGTCGTCGTCGCCGAGCGTCAGCGACCGGCCGGACGCCTGAAACGGCATCTGCCCGACCACGGGATCGAAGCCGGCCGCCTCGGCTTCCGTCTCGGTCATGCCGACGGTGCCGATCTCGGGGTCGGTGAAGACGGCCGCCGGAATCGCCTGGTAGTCCAGCGCCCGTTCTCCAGCCCGAGCGTGTCGGTGACGGCCTCCCGGCCGACCGCGACCAGTACTTTCTCGGCGACGTGCTCGCGAGTATCGCCGTCTTCGGTCTCGGTGGTGACGATGGCCTCGCCGGCGGCTTCCTCCCAGCCGGCCGCGGCCTCGCCGAAGTGGAAGTCGACGCCGAGCGACTCCGCCCGCTCGCGGATGACCCGCTTGACGTCGTCCTGATAGGCCGGCAGGATATCGTCGAGCATCTCGACGACGGTGACGTCGGCGCCGAGCTTGGCGTACACCGTCGACAGCTCCATGCCGATGTAGCCGCCGCCGACGACCAGCATCGACTCCGGCACCGTCTCCAGCTCGAGGGCGTCGGCGGAATCGAGGATGTACTCGCCGTCGAACTCCAGGCCCGGCACCTCGACGGGCCGGCTCCCGGTCGCGATGATGGCGTGTTCGAACTCGATGGATTCGCTGCCCTGGCCGTCGCCGCCGTGGGCGACGCGGGCGGTGTTCTCGTCGACGAACTCCGCGCGGCCGGGGATGAGGTTGACCCCGTTGGCCTTGCAGAGCTTCTCGACGCCGCCGGTCAGCCGGTCGACGACGTCGTCCTTCCAGCCGACCAGTCCCTGCATGTCGACGGCCGGGTCGGCGTGGACGCCCATCTCCCCGGCGGCGCCGGCCTCGTGGGCCAGCCCCGTTCCGTGGATGAGCGCCTTCGACGGGATGCACCCCTCGTTGAGACAGGTGCCGCCGTAGGCGTCCTTCTCGACCAGCGTCACGTCGAGCCCGAGCTGGCCGCCGCGGATCGCCGCGACGTACTCGCAGGAATTGCCGCCGGGCGGCGGCTCGATCCGGCGATTGACCGACGGCGAGGGGTGAGTCACGCGGCCGCGCGACGGACGTTCATCTCCGGATCGGCCGCCCGTGAACCACGAACGGAACTCGACCGCGAACGGCGACTATCTCGGACGAACCGGCCTTCGCGCTGCCACAGGACGAGCTCCGCGAACCGGTACGGACCGTCGTCGAACGAACTCGGGAGAAGGTGCCGTCGTTCTCGGCGCCGACCGTATTCGGAGCATCGCCCGCGGCGATGTCGACCGCAGTCCGACGTCGGCGCCCGGTACTGGTCGACGGCGACGAAACTCTGTCGCACGTAGTCAACGGAGATGTTGGACACGACGGACCGATGTGACGGTGTGTTATGACGAAGGAAAAATAGAATATTACTCCCAAAATTAATATACTTGTGTCCGCGAGTTTACGTATGACCGACGACCATCCCGCCGACGTGAACGAGCGCGTCGACCGACGACCATCCCGCCGACGTGAACGAGCGCGTCGCCGAGGAGTGGAAGGACGACACGTCCCCCGGTGAGCGTGTTCGCACCGTCATGAAACGGACGTACGACCCCCAGGCGGTCGCCACCATCGCCGAGCGTGCGCTGACCACCGAGACGACCGCACGCAAGCATCTCGGTGTCCTCGCCGAGGATGGCTTCGTCGAGGCAGTCTCTCCGTCGGGCGAGCGGGGGACGTGGTACAGACGCGCTCCCCGCTCGGTCGTCCTCGAGCGCGCCCGGCAGATCCTCGACTCGGTCGACGTCGAGACGCTGTCGGCACGGGTCACGGAGCTTCGCGATGCCGTCCAGGCGTTCGAGGAGCGGACTGGCGCGGAATCGCCACGGGCTGCGACCGTCGCTAACGCGGACCTGGACGCGGCGGCGATAACGGAATGGCGGACGGCGCGTCGGAACCTGAAACTCGCGCGGGCCGCCCTCGCGCTCGCGGATGCAACCGAGGCCGTCGAAAACGACATCGGGTCCGACGAGCGGGACGA
>PXSC01000148.1 GCA_003023535.1 Halobacteriales archaeon QS_9_70_65
TCGACGCCGGTCTCGGTACGGAAGTCCGCACAGAGCCGCGCGATGGCCCACTCGCGGGCCGTGATGTACGTCCGCTCCCGGAGGAACTCGTTGGCCCGGTCGTACGTCGCGCCGTCGATCTTCGAAAAGCGGGCGTACTCCCTGACGTCCGGCGGGACGTCGTCCTCGTCGCCCTCGTCGGGGCGCCGCGGCGCCGGCGTCGGTCCACCGCTGTCGTCCGTTCTCTCGGCTTCCTCGTTCATGTCCGAGATAGCGGGGCGGTCTCGAAAAGCGTATCGCCGGTGTCTGACGGACGGCGGACGCGTGGCCCGACCGAAGGGAGGGCCACGCGACGAGTGAGCGGGGAGCGGAGCGACCCGCGAACCGCGTGCGGAGACCGAAGGGAGGGCCACGGAGGTGCGAACGGGAAACGTAGTGACCCGTGAGCCGGGAGGCCGACCGGCAGGGAGGGCCACGGAGGTGCGAACGGGAAACGTAGTGACCCGTGAGCCGGGAGGCCGACCGGCAGGGAGGCCTCCGGAGGTGCGAACGGGAAACGTAGTGACCCGTGAGCCGCGTGCAGAGACCGAAGGGAAGGGCCACGGAGATGTGAGCGGCGGAGCCGCGAGCCGGGAGGCCGACCGGCAGGGAGGCCTCCGGATGTGCGAGCGGGGAACGTAGTGACTCGTGAGCCGGGAGGCCGACGGAAGGCCTCCGGATGCACGGGCCGCGAGGTCCGTTCCGTGGGCTTTTGCGCGGCGGTGCCGTTGCGGCGGTATGGACCTGCTGTTGGGTATCGGCGGCAGCGAGGACTCGTTCCGCGCCCTGGAGGAGACGATCGAGCGGGCGATCGAGACGGGCGACGCGCTCACCGTCGCCATCGTCGAGAACCCGGAGTCGGAGACCGACGTCGAGGAGATACGGAACCGCGTCGAGGCGGCGCTTTCGGCGGCGTCGTTCGACGCGGAGGTGCGGACTCTCTCGGGACACCCCGGCAGCCAGCTGCTCGAGCTGGCCGAACGGGAGGGGTACGACCGGATCGTCCTCGGCGGCGGCGAGACGAGCCCGCTCGGTAAGGTCGAGCTCGGCTCCATCGCCGAGTTCGTCCTCTTGAACGCTAAAACGACGGTGACGCTGGTCCGATGAGCCGCGACTACCCGACCGAAATCGCCGGGCCGTACGAGGCGCCGCCGCGGTCATTCGTCGACGACGCCGGCCGCGAGGTCGAGCTCCGGCGGTACGGCGACGACGACTTCGAGTCCGTCGTGGAGATGTACACGGCGTTCGACCCCGCCGACCGCGCCCAGGGCATCCCGCCGACGGGCGAGTCGGACATCCGCGAGTGGCTCGAGTCGCTGACCGACGACGGTGTCGGCGTGCTCGCCCGCCACGACGGCGCGGTCGTCGGCCACGCGGTGCTGGTGCCGGACCGCCACGGCGACTTCGAGCTGGCGATCTTCGTCCTGCGGGCCTACCAGCGGGCCGGCATCGGGACGGAACTGTTAGGGGCGCTGCTCGGCGCCGGCCGGGAGGCGGGCGTCGAGCGCATCTGGCTCACCGTCGAGCGGTGGAACGCCCCCGCCATCGCGCTGTACCGGAAGACAGGGTTCGAGGCCAGCGACACGGACGGCTTCGAACTCGAGATGGCCGCCCGGCTGGCCGATTAGACCGACAGCACCGGCTGGGAGGCGTGGGCCAGCACGTACTCGGCGGCCTTCTCGATGACGGCATCGGGGTGGCCGGTGACCGGCTCCCGCGGCACGACGACGAAGTCCGCCCGCAGCGACTCCGCGACGTCGAGGATGACGCTGCCGGGGTGCTGTGCGAGCCGCCGCTGGGAGAAGCCGTACGCCGAGGAGTGGTCGACGGGGACGTTCCGCTCGTCGGCCAGCGCCCGGACGCCGGCCATCACCTGCTCGCCCCGCCGGGCGACCGTCTCGGCGGCGTCGTCGTCCTCGACCGCCGTCGCGGTGTGTTCGCCGAGCACGTACAGCGCGTGGACGCCGGCGCGGTAGCGGTCGGCGACCGCGAGGGCGTACTCGACGGCCGCGCGTCCCTTTTGCCGGACGCGCGGAGAGTGCCGGTATGTTCGACACCGTGGCTCTGGCGACCGACGACTCCGAGAGCGTCTCCCGGGCCGCCGACTGCGCGCTGGACCTGGCGGTCCGCTTCGGGGCGACCGTCCACGCGCTGTACATCGTCGACGCCGGCCGGGTCGAGTCGCTGCCGGACGAGATCCGCGACGACGTCCGGACGGCCCTCGACGAGCGGGGCCGGGAGGCGCTGGCGGGCGTCGAGGCCACCAACGACGCCCGCGCGGAGCCGGCGACCCTCGAGACCACCGTCCGGGTCGGCCGCCCGGCCGACGCCATCGTCGACTACGCCGACGAGGTCGACGCCGACGCCGTCGCCGTCGGCACCCGCGGCCGTCACGGCGAGCGCTCCTTCCTGCTCGGCAGCGTCGCCGAGCGGGTCGTCCGCACCTGCTCGCGGCCGGTGCTGACCGTCCGGCACCTGGAGTGACGACGGGGGATTCTTGCCGTCGGCGCTCTTCCGGGCGGTATGGACGACGCGCTCATCGACGACGAGACCCTCCCGCTGACCCGACGGTCGCTGCTGCCCGGAGAGGGGTTCTTCGTTCCCGACTCCGTCGACGAGGTCGAAACCGAACGCGAGGCCCGGGAAGCGCTGGCCGGCGCCGACCGGGTCATCGTCGCCGACCCCGACGCCGACGGCCTCGCCTGCGTCGCGCTGCTGCGGGCCGCCCTGGGGGAGGCGGCGCTGCTGCCGGCCGGCCCCCACGAGATCGCCGACGCCCTCGAGTACGTCGTCGAGTTCGGCGACCCCGGCCTCGAGCTGTACGTCTGCGACCTCTGTCCCGACGACGACCGCGACGTCGAGCCGCTGGCGGCGGCCGCCGACCACGCCGCCGGCGTCCGGTGGTTCGACCACCACCAGTGGGACGCCGACCTCGCGGCGACGGTCCGCGAACACGCCGAGTTGGTCGTCGGCGAATCCGACGAGGAGTGCTCGGCCGACGTGACGCTCCGGAGCCTCGCCCACGACTTCGACGAGCGGTACGCCGACCTGGCGGCGGTGACGCGGGATCACGACCTCTGGCTCCGGGATGACCCCCGCAGCGACGACCTCGCGGACTACGCCCACTGGGCCGACCCCGAAGCGTACCTCGCGACCGTCCTCGAGCACGGCGCGGATCTACCGGCTGACGTCGAGGCGTTCCTCGAGGAGCGACGCGTCGAGAAGGAGGCGCTGATCGAGCGGGCCGTCGACCGCGCCGACTACGAGGCCATCGGCGAATGGACCGTCGGCGTCACCTACGGCCGGTGCTCGCAGAACGAGGTCGCCGAGGCGATGCGCGAGGCGGGCGCCGACGCCTCCGTCGTCGTCAAGCCCGCGGGATCGGCCTCCATCCGCGGTACCGACGCCTTCGAGCGCTGCCACGAGGTCGCCGCGCAGGTCAACGGCGGCGGCCACCCGAAGGCCGCCGGCTGTAAGCCCGACATCTACGACGACATGCTCGACTACGCCCACCACTGGACGACCCGCGGCGCCGTCACGAAGCAGGTCATCCTCGACGCGTTCCGGGCGCTGACAGATGGTGGCGCGGACGCGGACGTGGACACGGACGCGAAGGCCTGACCGGGGCCGCTTTGCGACGGCGTCTCGACCCCCCTCGACGGCGTGGCCCCCGGTTGCAGGACGCTCGACGACCGGTGACCGGGTCAGCGCGGAGCGTCCTCCTCGGTCGTTCCCGCCGAGTCGGACCTCCGGGAGCCCTCCGAGCCGGGGTCGTCCATCAGCTCGTCCATCCGCCGCTCGAACTCGGCGTCGCCGATGTCGCCCTCGACGTACCGCTCTTTGAGCTCGCGCCGCCGGTCCTCGGCCGTCGGCTCGACCCGCTGTGAGACGTCGAACTGCCGGAGAATCGGGTACTCCCGTTCGAGCCGCTCGACGACCGAGACGAGCCTGTCGTCGCGGGGGAGCGACCTGCTCCGGAGCACCGAGACGATCGTCGCAATGAGGAACAGTACCGCCACGAGCCCGAACCCGAGGACGAGAACGACCCATTCGGGGGCGGCCGTCAGCACTGTTAACAGGATGCGGTACCAGTTGGGAGGGACGTCCCCGGAGAGCGCCGACAGCCCCTTGAGGAGGGCCATCAGCGCGGCTCCGACCAGCAGGAACCCCGAGACGACGAACCCGCCGAAGTACAGCCGGTGCCGGGAGACCATACGACGACGTTCGGTCCCGAGCGTCGTAAACCGTACGAACGGGGCCCGACCCGCGGCTCGACCCCCATCCGTCGGGACGCGGCGACCGCTTCCCGGGTGTCGCCGTCGGCGCGGAGGGTCCGCACCGGTGTCCCGGCGCCGACGCGGGCGTCAGTTGCCGGTGTCATCACGAGGCAGGTCATCTTGGACGCGTTTTGGGCCCTCGACGACGAACAGTCGACCGGCTGAACGGGGTGGCGGCCGCTACCCGTCGTTTTCCTCCAGCGGAACCCGTTCTGCGACGTCGTCGTAGGCGGAATCGCTCGAGACTATCGGGCCGCCCTCCGCGGCGACGGCGTGGATGGCGTCGAACGGCGTCATCCCCCGTTCGGAGACGTAGCTGGCAGCCGCGAGAACGAGGTCTACGTCGCCGCGAACGTCGAGCAGTTCGCTCGCGTCCGCCACGACGCGTTCGACGTTTCGGTCCTCGCGGTAGGCGACGAGCATCAACTCGAGGAGGGCATAGTGTGACGTCCAGAGCTCGTCGTGGTGCTCCCGGTACATCCGCTCGGCCGACTCGCCGAGCCAGTCGTCGTCTTTGACGAGGGCTAGGAGGAAATCCACCTCGGCGTACATCAGGACCCCGCCTCGTCCAGGGCGGTTTCCCGACCGTCCTCGCGGAGTTCCCGCGCGCTCCGCTCGACGTCGGCGAACCCGGTCGCCGAACCGTTCTCGGAGGTCCTTCGGGAGGTATATACGGCCGTCGCTGGCGTCGATGTCCATATCGTCCGTTCGCTCCGAAAGAAGGAAAATTTTCCCCAAAACCCGATTTCTCGGAGTGCTCCCGGAGATACAGCTCGAGGTACGTCCGGTGGACGGCCTCGCGTTCGTCGCGGCCCTCAAGGCCCAAACCCTTTTATGCCACAGCGGCATCGCGGCCATCGCGTCGACCCGGCGGGCCAGCAGGTACGTCTCGATCCGCCGCTCGACGGTCCAGCCGTCGCGTGTCTCGACCATCCCGACAACCGCCTCGTCCTCGACCGGGTCGCCCATGATGGAACTCTCTGGGGACGGTACGACGGCGGTACGGACGCGTGTCGTCGCGGTTCGAGGGCGGCTACCCGTCGACCACCCACTTCTCGGAGTAGGTCGTCCCGCAGTCGCAGGCGGCGTAGGCGTGCATCACGTCGCCCTCGGCGTAGAGGTCGCCGACCGCCTCGTTCTGCTCTTCGTCGCCGACGTCGCCGTCGGTGTCCATCGCGGCGCCGGCGAACGCCATCGGGTCCAGCCCCGTCGCACTTTCGAAGGCCGCCCGGCCGTCGTCGCCGGGCAGCACGAGAACGACGCCGTCGTCGACACGGGTGCCGATCTCGAGCAGGTCCTCCACCGACCCGACGCCGTCCTCGTGGAGGTAGACGAGTACGTCGTCGGGTCGGTCGCCCGCCAGAAACGACTCGTAGCGGGCCTCGCCGTTCATCCGTCGAGGTCCTCGGCTATCGAGGCGAGGTCGTCGTCCGGCGAATCGACGACCCGGTAGACGGCCTCCTCGCCGGGCGCCCGGAGGCCGTACTGCCGGCCGTCGACGACGACGTCGACGAGGACGGTCCGACCGGGGGCGAGCCCCTTCTCGTCGACCCACGCCGCCAGTCGGTTGTCGCCGTCGCGCTCCCGGGCCATGCGGGCGTTGTCGTAGAGCCCGCGCAGCTCGAGGTCGCCGTCGAGGGCGACGGTGACGGGCGCGTGATAGGTCGATCCGACGGCGTCGACCCGGACGACACCCTCGGGGGCCGTGCCGTCCGGCAGCCGCACCTTCGGGCGGTCGAGGGCGCCGCTCTCGACGATCTCCGCGCGGACGGTGTCGACGCCGTCGGAGGTGACGCTGGGCATGGAGCCGGAAAGGCGATCACCCGTCCCCGTTCTCGTCGCCGTCGCCGAGCAGGTCCTCGACGGACTCCTCGCCGCGGGCGACGATCTTGGCGTTGATCTGCCGCGTCACGTCGGAGATCTCGGCGCCGCGGACGGTGACGCGCTTGCGCTCGCCGTCGACGGTCGGCTCGAAGCCGACGCCGCCCTCCAGCAGGACCGCCGCGGTTCCGGAGCCGTCGACGTCCTCCCGCATCGGCCGGCCGGAGGTGTCGGAGCCGCCGGTGACCTCGAGCTCGTACCCCGACAGCCCGACAGCGCTGCCGTCGATCGTCTCGCCGATGGAGCGGCCGACGAATCGGTTCGCGTCCTGTCCGTCCACGTCGAAGGAGTGCGTGGCGCCGTCGTCGGGGTCGCCGACGACGACCTGGAAGTCCGCCATACCCGTTGGAACTGGGCGCGTCGGCAAAAGGGTATTGAAACGACCGGAGGCGGCTCCCTGCGGCCCGCGGGCCCCGGCGCCCGCCGACCGCACGGCGGCGAGGCGATGAGTGGAACGCGGCACACCGCGGCGGTGTGCCGCTACCGACAGCAGTCAACCGGTGGGCCGCCCCGCCCCTGTCCGCTCACCCACGGTGACAGCGCGGGACGGTATCGGAGCTACGTTCTCCATGTGAATAAGTCTCACGGACGCGCCGACGGCCGTTTCGGCGGCCGGCGACGCCGCCCGCGGCCCTCAGTGGCCGTCGCTCGGACACGATGAATATACGACCGGCGTTCGCGTACCGTCACGCGGACGAGCGACGGTGTTGCACTCACACGACGACCCGGCGCGCCCGTGGCGGGCGCCCGAGCGACCGGGGCGCGGCACCGACGACCGCGGTCGGCGCGACCCCGGCCGCAGCGACGGGGAGCCCCGCCGTAGCTGACGTCCGCGTCGCCGGCGTCGGGATGACGTCGTTCGGCGAGTCGCCCGACCGGTCCGCCCGGATCGAACACGTCTCGACGAGTTCGCCGGCGGTGTGCGGCTCCTCGGCCGCCGCCCGGAGCAGCCGCCGGCGGGCGGCATCGTCCAGCGCCGACGGCGCCTCCGTGTCGACGCCGGAGATCTTTTTCCCCGGCCGAACGACGCGCTCGTCGGCTCCCGTCTCCGTTCGCGTCCTGCCAGCATCTCGGTCATGCCCGTTCGTAGCGGTCGCGGCGTGGCCTATCCCGACCCTACCATACGCAGGGGTATTTGTACGTGGACCGCGGGCGGCGCGACGGCTCCGGTCGCGGCGCCGGTTCGGCGCGCTGGCGCCGGGTTTACTCCGAGCGTCCGCTACGCGAGCCAGACGCTGGCGAAGGCGTCGAAGTAGTCGGCGTCGGTCTCGACGAGGATGTGGTCGGCGCCGAGGCCGGTCGTCCGCTGGGAGACGGCTTCGATGTGACCGTCGAGCCGGCGCCGGTAGCTGGCGGCCAGCCCCTCGCTGAAGTACGACCGCTTCGTCGCGTCGCTCTCGGGGTCGTCGAACAGCGTGTCGCCGGCGATCGGCGGGTCCCGCTCGGCCGGCGCGACGACGCGGACCAACAGTACGTCG
>PXSC01000149.1 GCA_003023535.1 Halobacteriales archaeon QS_9_70_65
GAGTCTCGCCGTCACCCACGGCTTCGAGGAACTGGCGCTGCACCGGGTCTCGGCGACCATCGTCGCGGACAACGAGGCGTCGAAACGGGTCGTCGAGAAGCTCGGGTTCGTCCACGAGGGGACCAAGCGCGACGACGCCTTCGTCGGCGGCGAGTACGTCGACCGCGAGGTGTACGCCGCCCTCGTCGACGGGTGGGAGGGCTGACGGAGGTCGGCGGGCTCAGACTCCCCAGTCGACGCGGTCCCAGAGCCGTTCGTAGCCGAGATACGTCCCCGTCTTCACCAGGTTGGCGACGACGCCGATGCCGAGGGCCTGCTCGACGTCTCCCACGACGGCGAGGGCGACGACGACGGTGATACAGATCATCAGCAGGCGGTAGCCGAGCGTCTTGACGATCGCCCGCGAGAGTTCCTGGTGCGGTCGTCCCCCGGCGGAACCCATACCGTACTGGAGGAGCGGCTCCGTAGTAATTGTTTTGCGTTATCTTTCCCGTTCGTGTAAGCCTTCGTGGTTACACGACCAGTCGGAGGCCGAGGAGAACGGCCATTCCGACGGCGATGGTGGCGAGGATGTTCTCGGTCCGCCAGGCGACGACGGCCGCGGCGCCGGCGGCGAGAAGTCGGCCGTTGTCGGGCGACAGCGCCGGCGACCCGTCGACGACGACGGCGGGGACGACGAGCGCCGACAGCACCGCCGCCGGGACGAGCCGCAGCGCCCGTTCGAGGCCGCCGGGCACCTCCGAGAGGTACTCGAAGAGGTAGATGAATGAAAAGCGGATGCAGAAGGTGCCGACGCCGACGGCGACGACGACGGCCCACACCTCGGTCGCGGCGGTCACCGGCCGCCCCCCGCCTCGACGGCGACGCCGGCGGCCACGCCGGCGACGGCGCCGGCGACGAACCCGAGGTTCAGCGGGAGGTCGGCCCCGAGAACGGCGCCGGCGCCGCCGACGACGGCCGCGACGGCGTCCGCGCGGTCGGTCACCGCCGGCAGCAGCAGCGCCAGGAACGTCAACGGGACGGCGAACGAAAGCGGCAGCGACTCCGGCACCCGCGCGCCGACGACGACGCCGGCGACGGTGCAGAGCTGCCAGACGACCCACAGCGGCGCCGCCACCCCGAGGTAGTACCAGCGCCGCCGGACCGTTCCGTCGGCGCCGAACCGCGTCACCGACAGGGCGTACGCCTGGTCGGTCAGCAGGTACGCGATTCCGGCCCGCCACCGCGTCGACAGCTCCCGGAGGTACGGGGCGATGGACGCCGAGTACATCAACATCCGGAGGTTGATGACCAGCGCGGTCGCCACGACCCGCCGACTGCGGCGGCGCCGGCGACCAGCCCGAACGGGACGACGCCGACGAGCACCGGGGCGACCGCCCGGAGCCCGTCGAGAAACGACGCACGGCGCGAGGACATACCCCCGACTACCGGGGGCGGGGATACATGCGTTGCCGTTCCGGAGACGTCATCGCTCCCCGCCGGCGACCTCGACGCCGTCGGCCGCGCCCGTCGCCTCGCTTCTCGCGGCCGGCGCCGTACGGATTCCGGTGGCGGTGACGACACACACCTCGAAGTCGCCGGTGTCACCGGGCTGGCCGGTCACCCGGGTCGCGGCGTGCCCGTCGAACCGCTGCCGTCGCCGCCGTCGCCGGTGCAGCCGGCGAGGGTCGTCCCGACGGCCGCGGCGCCGGCGCTGGCGACGGCAAGGGACTCGTCGTACACCTTCGGGTAGCTCCGGCGGTAGCGCACGTCCGATGGCCGTCCGCGCCGGCTCGGAGCCGCGGCCGCTCAGTCGGGATCGACGGCGAAGGGGCTCTCGGTCTCGGTCCACGCCCAGCCGGGCAGGCGGGTCTGGAAGCCGGCCGCCAGCGCCGCCAGCCGGTCGTCGTCGCCGGCCGTCTCGGCGTCGACGCCGACGTCCGCGACGTGGAACGTCGACTCCGCCAGCAGCGCCAGCGGCTGGCCGCCGGCGATCGTCGCGGCCAGCCGCCGGCCGAGGAACTCGTCGACGACGAAGCCGGGGTAGTCGCCGGCGCAGTCGAGCTCCCGGAGCAGCGCCGACAGCGCGGCGACGTTGACCGCCCGGTCGCCGTCGGCGAACACTGTCTCGACCTCCGCGCGGTAGGTCTCGACGCTGACGGGGTCGACCGCGACGCCGAACTGCGGTCCGAGCCTCCCCCGAACGTCGTTTATCAGCTCCGGAACCGCCTCGTCGTCCCGGATTCTGTTCCGCTCCTCGGCGACGACGGCGGGCGTTATCTCCATGCCGGGCGGTCGGGCCGGCGTCGCCTGAACGTTCCGCCGGCCCCGCGAGCCGACGTCGTTCGTACCGGTTACTGAATCCGCGTCCCGGTATGACCGCACGCCGTCGTGCGGTCGATACCGGGACGACGGACGGTGGCCGGGATCAGGGCTGTTCGGGGCCGACGACCCGCTCGCGGCTGGACGTGTTCGACGCCGCGATCCAGCCGCCCGATCCCTCCCGCGGGCGGACCTCGAACGGACAGCGAGATACACGTGTTTGGCGTCGCCGAAGGTCGACTCGACCGGACCACCGGCCCGCGATCGGTCGAGGTCGCCGCCCACGACGGTCCAGGACGCCGGGACGCGATCCCGCACCGCCACGGGCTCGAACGTCCCGGGGACCAGCTCGACCCGTTCGACCTGTCCGCCGGTGAAGACGGAGGCGTCGCCGCGGCGGGAGCCGGTGATCGGAAACGGCGTGACGTCGTCGGTACCGGAGCGGCCGTGCTGGCGGGTCCGGTCGTTGTCGAACCGGAGTTCGGCCACCTCCTCCCCGCCGAGTTCGGCGTCGTCGGTCGGGAACTGCAGGAGGAGGTCCTCGCGGCCGTCGCCGTCGATATCGCGGGTCTCGTGGTAGACGGACCGTGGCCCCCGGCCCTCGGCGACCAGCTCGGGTGCCCCGAAGCGATACCGGACGGCCGACGCCGTCGGGTCGAACTTCTCGGTCGCGAGCACGCCGACGGCGGTGAAGCCCTCGCTGTCGGGGTTGATACGGTTCGGCGTCACGCCGGGTTTGACCTCGACGGTCAACTCCGATGGAAAGTGCGCCGTCGCCGAGCCGGCGAGTCCGCCGACGACCGCGGTGGCACCGGCCGCGGCACCGAGCCGTCGCACGACGTCGCGTCTCGAAGCGTGGTCGAACATCGACGTATTCTACGACAGGATTCCGATAAAATATTCTGGTCCATCCGTCGAATTGAGGGGTTTCAGCCGCGTCAGACACGATATCGTCCGGCCGACCGGCCGACTACGATTCCCGGGTGCACGCTGGCCGTTTGCGAAGGATTTTATATGAGTGGTGGGTAACCCCTGGGCACGAGCGGGTTTTCCGGCGTCTCCCGAGTCGTCGAACGGCGACGGCAGACGGTACACCCGGACCAGCGACCCATCCTCACGACGTCGACCGGGCCGTTGGGTACCGTCGAAGGCGACCACCGCGGCACCGGAACGCCCGATTCGAAGATCTACAGTATGAGCGCAGTAGAGCGGCAACTCGAGGATATCAAGGAAACGATCGCCAGCGAGGTGCCGAACGACGTCTCCGTGTCCGACGTGACCTACGAGGGCCCGGAACTCGTGGTGTACACTCGCGACCCGAAGAAGTTCGCCGGCGACGGCGACCTCATCCGTCGGCTGGCCTCACAGCTCCGGAAGCGCATCACCGTCCGGCCGGACCCGGACGTCCTCTCGCGGCCCGGCGAGGCCCGCGACCGGATTCACGAGATCATCCCCGAGGAGGCCGGCGTCACCGACCTCGACTTCCACGCCGACACCGGCGAGGTGGTCATCGAGGCCGAAAAGCCCGGGGTGGTCATCGGCCGCCACGGCTCGACGCTGCGGGAAATCACCCAGGCGGTCGGCTGGACGCCCGAGGTGGTTCGGACGCCGCCCATCGAGTCCTCGACCGTCTCGAACGTCCGGAACTTCCTCAAGCAGGAACGCGACGAGCGCCGGGACATCCTCGAGCGGGTCGGCCGCCAGATCCACCGCGAGGAGATGTCCGACGACGAGTGGGTCCGCATCACGACGCTGGGCTGCTGCCGGGAGGTCGGCCGCGCGTCGTTCATCCTCAACACCCCGGAGACGCGCGTGCTCATCGACTGCGGCGACAAACCCGGCGCCGAGGGCGAGGTGCCGTACCTCCAGGTGCCGGAGGCGCTGGGCGGCGGCCCACAGAACGTCGACGCGGTCGTGTTGACCCACGCCCACCTCGACCACTCAGCGCTCATCCCGCTGCTGTTTAAGTACGGCTACGACGGGCCCATCTACTGTACGGAGCCGACCCGTGACCTGATGGGGCTGTTGACGCTGGACTACCTCGACGTCGCCGCCAAGGAGGGCCGCGCACCGCCCTACGAGTCCGAGCAGGTCCGGGAGGCCATCAAACACTGTATCCCGCTGGAGTACGGCGACGTGACCGACGTCGCGCCGGACCTGAAGCTGACGTTCCACAACGCCGGCCACATCCTCGGGTCGGCGGTGTCGCACTTCCACGTCGGCGACGGCCTCTACAACGTCGCCTTCTCCGGGGACATCCACTACGACGACACCCGGCTGTTCAACGGCGCGGTCAACGACTTCCCGCGGGTGGAGACGCTGGTGATGGAGTCGACCTACGGCGGCCGCAACGACTACCAGACCGACCAGGAGGACTCCGAGCGGAAGCTGAAGGAGGTGATCAACCGGACCGTCGACCGCGACGGGAAGGTGTTGATCCCCGCCTTCGCGGTCGGCCGCTCCCAGGAGCTGATGCTCGTCCTCGAGGAGGCGATGCGGAGCGGCGACATCCCGGAGGTGCCGGTCCACCTCGACGGGATGATCTGGGAGGCGACGGCCATCCACACCACCTACCCCGAGTACCTCCGGGACGACCTCCGGGACCGCATCTTCCACGACGACGAGAACCCGTTTCTGGCCGACCAGTTCAACCACATCGACGGCGGCGAGGACGAACGCCAGGAGGTCGCCGACGGCGGGCCGTGTATCGTGCTGTCGACCTCGGGGATGGTCGAGGGTGGACCCATCATGTCGTGGCTCACCCACCTCGGCGCCGACCCCGACTCGACGCTCACCTTCGTCGGCTACCAGGCCCAGGGGACGCTCGGCCGCCGCATCCAGAACGGCTGGGACGAGATCCCGATGGACGACCGCAGCAACGGCCGCGGGACGCTGACGCTGAACACCGACGTCGAGACGGTCGACGGCTTCTCCGGCCACGCCGACCGCCAGGGGCTGGAGAACTTCGTTCGGACGATGAGCCCCCGCCCCGAGAAGGTGCTCTGCGTCCACGGCGACGAGTCGTCCGTCCAGGACCTCTCGTCGGCGCTGTACCACGAGTTCAACATGCGGACCTTCGCGCCGAAGAACCTCGAGACGTTCAG
>PXSC01000150.1 GCA_003023535.1 Halobacteriales archaeon QS_9_70_65
CCGCCGACGAGGTTCGCGTACGCCCGCTTCAGGATCCCGCTGTCTGGCGTCGGAATGACCATGTGTCACCGACCCACTTCGCAGGCGACTAAAAACGTTCGGTGGGCCGACCCGTCGAAATAACTCCCGCGCGGGTCGTCAGCCGTCGGCCGACGGGGTCACGCCGGACCCGCCGGCTTTTTGTCCGACCCCGCGTAGGGGCGGCCGATGACCCTCTCGGAGCAGGCCCGGTCCCGGCTGACGGATCTCGTCGCCCTCCAGCCGACGAAGAACGCCGAACTGCAGGAGCGGTGGGGGATGGAAAGCGGCAGCGAGGTCCACCGGTACCTAGAGTCGGCGCTCGAGGAGTACTACTACCGCGACGACGACAGCCTCATCCGCGCGACGCCGGCCGCCGAGGCGGAGCTCGGCGTCGAGTCCGGCGACGACGTCGTCCGCGTCCCGGAGCTGCAGGCCCGCGTCGTCGACGTCCTCGCCGGGCCGGAGGCGGAGCCGCAGAGCGTCGTATCGGTACTGCACGACGTCCGGGCGGCAGGGATGGACCCGGAGGTCGACGCCGTCCGATCGGGGCTCCGGAGCCTCCAGGACCGGGGGCTGGTCGAGGTCCAGCGGACGACCGTCCCGGTGTTCCGGCTGGCCGTCGAGCGCGACGCCGTCACCGTCGAGCCGCCCGAGCCGGACGACGACTAACGCCGCCGTCGCCGTCGCCGTCGCTTCCGCGCGAGCAGCCGCTCGGCGGCCTCGCCGGGGCCGCCCTCGACCGGCCAGCCTCGCGTCCGCCAGGCCGGCGGCTCCGGCTCGAAGGCGTCGCAGCCGGTCGAACACTCCGCGGCCGTCTGGCCGCGGCCCTTCGCCGCACACCGCGGGAACGGTCCTTCGGGGTCGACGAGCCGGAAGTGCCGGCAGTCCGTCCGCATCGTCTCCGCGTAGGCGCGCCACCCCCGCTCGTAGGCCCGCTCGGCGATCTCCAGCCGCTTGCGCCGCTTCCAGCCGGGGTCGGCGTACTCGAAGCGGGCGGCCGGGGGGTCGTCGGGCCGCTCGAGAACACGCGTGCCCGGCGTCTCGACGTCGAGCGACCGCGGGTTCCAGACCGGCTCCGCCCGGCCGTCGGCGACGGCGAGGATGCCGGCCTCGACCGGCATCGCCTCCAAGAGCGCCGGCTCGACGCCGGCGTCGGTCGCCCGCGTCGCCAGCCAGACCTCGTCGGCCAGCCCCAGGGCGACGTCGTATTCGAGCTGGTCGGCCAGCGCGTCGGCCGCCGGGGCGTCGAGGTCCGGCTTGTTCTCGATTGCGACGACCCGGTCGACCCAGTCGGGGTACCGGTAGCGGCGCCGGAGCTCGATCCGTCCCGCCCGCTTCCGCGTCTCGACGAACCCCCTGTTCGCGGCGCGGTGGACCGCTTCGCGGACGTACCGCCACGGGTAGCCCGGGTCCGGCAGCGCCTCCCGGTAGTAGGCCCACGCGGCCGGCGCGTTGCGGGCGACGTGCAGCAGGTCCGAGTCGAGCCGCGTCTCGCCGAACGGCGCCCGCCGCCGCAGCGCCTCCTCGGTGGTCTCGACGACGACGGTGTCCCAGCGGCGCGTCGGCGTCGCCGTCGCCGGGCGGCCAGCCCCGCTCGGCCCACGCACAGACCCGCAGCTCGAAGCCGAACTCCTTCACGGCCGTCGCTGGGAGGGGCGGCGACGTAAGCGGTTCGCTCGGCCGACCGGAACGTGTGGGACGGCCGGCGACCGTCCGTATCTCGGGGTTCTGGAACGTCGCGCCCGGATGAAAGCTTATTACGGCCCGGTGCCGAGCCGGCTTCGATGAACTCCGACGGACGCGTCTTACTCTTGTTACTGGCGTCGTGCGTCGTCGCTGCGGGAGCCGGCGCGCCGGCCGCCGCGAGCTCCCCGCCCGCCCCGGTCTGTCCGGTCTGCGGCGACGAGTACGCGGGGATGTGGGGAGCCGACGACGGATGGACGGTCCCGGACGACCGGACGCTGACCGTCCGGGCCCACGAGAACGGAACCGCGACGTGGGTCGCCGACCTCCGCTGGGACGACCCCGCGGACGCTCCCGGGGCCGACGAGGCGGACGCCGTCGAGTCGGCGGCCGAGGAGGCCTTGGCGGACTCGCGGTACCTCCCCGAACACGAGGCGGTCGCCGTCGACGTGCGCGAGGGACGGACGCGGGTCACCTGGCAGACACCGGGCGTCGTCGCCGAGCGGGTCGGCCACGGCGTGTTCCGGTCGTTCCACGGCGAGGGAAGCGGTCAGTCCCTCATCATGAACGCCGAGGAGCTCGTCGTCCGGGCGCCGGCCGGGCAGGTCGTCACGAACGACCCGGCGGTCGGGACCGTCACCGACGACGGGACGGCGGTGCGCGTCGTCGACCGCGACGGCACTAACAGGTACCTCGACGACGCCTACGTCGTCTTCGACGACGAACGGGGCGCCGCGAGCAGGATCAGGGCGGAACTGGCGATCGGCTCGCTTCTCTGGCCGATCGCCGGCAGGAACCTCCTGCAGCACCTCTTCCTCCCGGGAGTCGTCTTCGGCGTCGGCCTCGCCGGGCTCTACGCGGCCGGACGCAGGTGGGGCGCCGACCCGGACCGGGCCGGGGGGTACGGCGCCGCCGGGGTCGTGGTCGGACTACTCGGGGTCGTCGCCGCGACGGTCGGTCCCGTCCCGTTCGGCTCCAACTCCGTGTTCTCCCTGCCCGGGATCCTGCTCGCGCTCGCGGCGCTGGTCGCCTTCGGTTGCGCCGTCGCTGCCGGCGACCGGCGGCTGCTCGTCGTCACGGGGGCCGCCGTCCCGACCATCGCCCTCGCGCCGATGGTCGCCCGGATCTGGCCGGCCGTCCAGGTCAGCAACCTGTACCTCCTCACGTCGGTCGCCTACACCGGCCTCGCGGTCGCGGTCGTCGTCCTCGGTGCGCCCTGCTACCTGTTCGGGCTGGCGCTCGGCCGGCGGGAGACGACTCCCTGAGGAGGGTCGGGAGATCGGAACACGAGAGTGCTCGCTTGAAACCGTCTGCTTCGTGGACCACAGGAATACGAAAACGAACGGGCCATCGGCGACGAGACGAGTACCGATCGGCGACCGGAAACTCCCACCGATTCTGGCGTCGTCGTACTCTCAACTCACCAGCCGACGTCGTAATCGTACGTGATCCTCGAAGTCCTGCAGCAGTCTCCCTACCTGTACGTGGTCGCGAGATCCATGTCACAGTACTGCGTGTCTCACTGTGGGTTCGTCTCCACCGTCGTCGTTCCCTGATCGACACGAACGGTATTCCACCTGAGATCGCCGCTGACGGAGAACCGCCGATTGATAGATGGTCGCCGCCGTAAGTGTCGGTTCGATCGTCGATGTCCGTATCCGAACTCGTATTCGACTTCGAAGCACCGACCTCGACAGCGAACTGTCCCCAGTAGCGCTACTTTTCTCCCTCGGCTCGCGCGTTTCGGTCCGCTCTCTCGTGAACCCGTGTGACCGACGACCGTCTCCCGACACCTTTTTACTCGACTGTTCGATTCTTATTTTATCGTCATTTTTATCAACGCAGATACAAAACGACCGGTATCGGTGAGAACGAACAGACGGGGGTTCCTACGAGCGACCGGAAGTGCATGTCTGATCGGAGCGGTCGGCAACGCTGACGCCGCTCCGGATACGAATACGACACGGGGCCGGTGGTCACAGTTCTGTCGGAACAGCAGAAACACGGGATACGCACCGGAAGTCGACGCGCCGACGTCGAACGTCGGGACGCGTTGGGAGTTCCGAACGGAAGGCTCCGTCGAGTCCTCGCCGGTCGTAGCGAACGGCGTCGTCTTCGTCGGAAGCGACGACGGCCGACTCGACGCGCTCGACGCGACCGACGGAAGCAAGCAGTGGTCGTTCGACACCGGGTCAGAAATCCACTCCGCGCCGGCGGTCGACGATGGAACCGTCTTCGTCATTGCACAGGACACGAGCGTCTACGCCCTCGATGCGGCGAACGGCGCGGAGCAGTGGAGCGTACAGTTTTCCGACACGGGAACGACCAGGGTATCGTCGGTAACTGTGAGCGACGGCGTTCTGTACGTCGGCGTGTCGGGATCCGGCACGTACGCCTTGGACGGAACGGACGGGAGCCGACGGTGGGGGCGCGAGAGCGTCCAGGCCCGGCCACTACCGACGCCGACAGTCGCCGACGGAATCGTCTACGTCGGGACGGGCGATTACGAGCTTCGTGGACTCGACGCCGACGGCGGGGACGAGGTCTGGTCGTTCGAAACCGGTGCCAACGCCGAATCGGCACCGGCGGTGGACGACGGGACCGCCTATTTCGGGAGTCTCGACAGGAAGGTGTACGGGGTGGACACGGCCACCGGGACCGAGCAGTGGTCGTTCGAGACCGACTACTGGGTCACTGCCTCTCCCGCGGTGACCGCCAGCACGGTCTACGCGGGGAGTCGCGACGGGTCCGTCTACGCCCTGCGCAGAGACGTCGGAACGGAGCGGTGGTCGTTCGACACGGACGCGGAACGCCGAAACCGGAGACGAACGCTGGGCGCAGCCTTTGGGACGGGACATCGAGTCTTCGCCCGCGGTGGGAGACGGCTCGGTCTACGTCGGAACTACCGACGGGTCCGTTTACGCACTGTCCGAGGGGCACGCGTCCGACGGAGCGAGTCTCGAGTGGTCGTCGGCGTCGACGGTAGTCGGAGCCGCCGGGCTACTCGCCGGGACCGGATACACGATCAAGCGATTCCTCGGCGGCGACACCCGGCCCGATGGATGATCGTATACGATTCGATTCGAACCGACGAGGGTGCCGCTCCCGATGGTCCCATGGGTTGAACTTTTACCCTGTCCGTTCTAGAATTACGCGAATATGAGCCAGCAGACCAGCGAGCGGACGTACCGCCACTACGTCGACGGCGAGTGGGTCGCCGGCGAGGGCGAGGACTTCGAGAGCTACAACCCCGCGACCGGCGAGACGCTCGGGACGTTCCCGCGGGCGACACAGTCGGAAGTCGGGGCGGCGATCGAGGCCGCCAACGACGCCGCCGAGGCCTGGCGGGACCACTCCCACGTCGACCGCGCGGAGTACCTCTGGGAGATCTACCACGAGCTGCGGGACCGCCACGAGGAACTGGGCGAGATCGTCAGCATGGAGTGCGGCAAGGAGATCGGCGAGGGGAAGGCCGACGTAACGGAGGCTTGGCACATGGTCGAGTGGGCCGCCGGCGACGCCCGCCACCCACGCGGCGACGTCGTCCCCTCGGAGATCGCCTCGAAGGACGCCTACATGCGGCGAAAGCCCCGCGGCGTCGTCGGCTGCATCACGCCGTGGAACTTCCCCGTCGCCATCCCGTTTTGGCACATGGCGGTGTCGCTGGTGGAGGGCAACACCGTCGTCTGGAAGCCCGCCGAGCAGACGCCGTGGTGCGGGCAGATCGTCGCCGAGATGTTCGACGACGCGGACGTTCCGGACGGCGTGTTCAACATGGTCCAGGGGTTCGGCGACGCCGGCGCCGACATCGTCGACGGCGACGTCGTCGTCGTCACGGAGGAGGCCGACCTCGACGTCGCCGTCCACTCGGCGGTGATGTCGTCGTTCAAGACGACGGGTCAGCGCTGCGTCTCCAGCGAGCGGCTGGTCGTCCACGCCGACGTCTACGACGAGTTCAAGCGGCGGTTCGTCGACCTCGCGGAGTCGGTGGCGGTCGGCGACCCCCTCGACCCGGAGACGTTCATGGGCCCGGTCGTCGACGCGGACCAAGTCGAGAAGTTCCACCGGTACAACGACCTCGCCCGCCGGGAGGGCGCCGCGGTGCTCGTCGACCGCGCCGACCTCGCCGCCGAGGAGATTCCCGACGGCCACGCCGAGGGTCACTGGGTCGGGCCGTTCGTCTACGAGATCGACTACGAGCCCGACCTCCGGTGTCTGAACGAGGAGGTGTTCGGCCCCCACGTCGCGAATCGTCAGCGAGGACTACCGCCAGATCAACCGCTACCGCGACCGCGCGGAGGTCGGGCTGGCCTACGGCAACCTGCCGTGCATCGGCGCCGAGGTCCAGCTGCCGTTCGGCGGCGTGGAGAAGTCCGGCAACGGCGCGCCGTCGGCCCGCGGCGTCATCGAGGCCGTCACCGAGCGGACCGCCTGGACGCTGAACAACTCCTCGGAGATCGAGCTGGCGCAAGGACTGTCGGCGGACATCACGACCGAGGAGTGACGAGATGACCGTCGACACCGCTGACGGCGGCAGCCGATAATTGGGCCGCCTGAGCTGTCTACGACGAGGCTTCGACCGCGACGGGTGAGAAACGGTTAACGGGCGGCATGAGAAAAGCGGATGCGTGACTGACGATTTCGCGTATCCCTCTGTCGAACTCATTTTAGATCTCCACGAACAGATCGTGGCGGAAGGCGACGCCACGGAACCGGGGGTTCGGTCAGAGGACGCGATTGTCTCCGCGTTGCAGTACATCTCGGAGGGGTTCTTCGGGGAGGTACCCGAAGATTCGTGGGAAAGCGGTCCACCTGATGCGACTGCTCGTCGCAGAGCATCCGTTCGTCGACGGGGACAAACGAACAGCGCTCCGAACGGTGGTCGTTTTCTACATGCTGAACGGGTACACGTTCGAATACGGTGATGAAGTTCGGGCCCTCTTGCGCCGCTTCGCGACCGGTGAAGCCGCGGTCGACACGGATACCGCGGTCATCTACTTCCGGGCGTGCGCTCGTCGCAACTGATAAATGGACACACTGAGTATGTCTGATAGGACGATGGCGTCCAGCACCGATTCCTCGACGGCGGTCGACGACGAAGTCCGCCAGCTGTACGAGCGGTATCTGGCGGCCGAGAGCGACGCCGAACGTCGCGAGATCGCCCTCGAGATGGGGGAGCTCGACGGACGCCGCCACGCAGAGATCTACGCAGCACTCGAAGACGAGTAAGTGGCCTTTCCTTCGTAGTGATTGCTGTACCTGTTTTACCGGTGGAACCGCACGCCCTCGTGCGGCCGATACCGAAATGACGTACAGCAGTCGGTATCAATCCGCCAGAATAGCCGGGGGGTCATCCGACAACCTGGCGGACTGAACAGGCGAGCCGGCCAAGAGCGTTCGAGGTGGTCACGGAGTCCGTTCGCCAGAACACGGTCGAACTACTTCCGTCGTGCGTAGACACCGGCTGCTCGCGGGCGCGGAACGAAGACGAAGCGGGAGGCGCCGGATGCCGGGGAGTCCGGTGCCGGTGGTCGGGCGCTCGCGGCGGGCCGTGTGTTTCGCCATCACGACGAGAAAAGCGTCGTTCAGGCATGACAGAGTATGCCGTCATCGCGTATAAACCCTGTTGTCCGGGAAGGTTACCGGCGGTCGTCGAGGGCGGGAAACTCCGCCCGGACCGTCTCGACGCGGTCGGGCGAGCGACCGACGAGGTCCGGGTCGGCGTCGACGTCGACGGCCGCCGAGCCGTTGACCGCGCCGATGTACAGCAGGTTCTCGACGGCGCGGGCCCGCGGCAGCAGCTTCCAGTGCTCGACGCGGGGGTACGGCCAGGCGCTCGGCACCAGAACGAGCGTCGCGCCGGCGTCGACGAGTCGGCGGTACAGTTCCGGGAACCGGAGGTCGTAGCAGGTCGTCACGCCGACGGTGTGGCCGCCGAGGTCGGCCGTCGGCAGGTTCTCGCCGGCAACCAGTAGTTCGGCCTCCGCGGAGTCGTAGCCGAAGAGGTGGTGCTTCCGGTAAACGAGCCGCCGGTCGCCGTCGGCGTCGAAGAGGACGGCGGTGTTCGCGAGTCCCTCGGGATCGGGGACGGACTCGCCGGCGGCCGCCGACGCCGCCAGGTCCTCGAGACCGTCCCCGCGAGAACGGCGACGTCGTTGGCGACGGCCGCCTCCCGGAGCCGTCGGTGGGTCGGGCCGCCGAGCGGCCCGGCCGCGTCGGCGTAGTCGTCGAAGGCGAAGTAGCCGACGTCGAACAGCTCCGGTAGCGCGACGCAGTCGGCACCGTCGGCCGCGGCCCGCTCGACGGCCGCGACGGCGCGGTCGACGTTGGCCTCGACGGCGCCGCGCTCGACGGCCTGCTGGGCGAGCGCGAGTCTCACGGCTCGAGAAACGCCCGGGCGTCGGCCTCGAGGTTGGCCAGCTCGTCGTCGAGCTTCCGCTTGAAGTACGTCTCCACGCCCGGCAGTCGGCCGTCGACGATGAATCGGTTAATGAGCCGTGTGTCGCGGTCGTCGGTCGCCTCGAGGGTGTGTTCGCCCTGGACGTTCATCGCCCGCGAGCGGCCGACGAACTCGACGTACCGCGGCTCGTCGAGTTCGACGTCCTCGGTCTCGACGGTGATGGTCCGGTCCAGCCGCGGGACGGGCAGCTCGACGTGCCAGGTGGCGGTCCGGTCGCCGGTCGTCTCGAAGTCCTCGACGACGCTTATCGCCCCGGCGCGGCGCTCGGCGTCGGCGATGAACGCCCAGACGTCCGGCGGCGGGGCGGGGAGTTCGAACACCCGCTCGACGCGAACGGTCATGACCGTCCGGAGGGGAGGCGGGGACAAAAAAGGCCGTCGTCGCGTGCCCGCGGGCCGGCCGTCAGCGGTTTCGAGGCGGAGCCTCCGGCCTCAAGGAGTGAGCGACGCGAACGAGTAGGCCGGAGAGGAAGCCGACAACTCCGACACATTCCATGAACTATTGACCCTCCTCCCTCCCTGATATTGATAAACCATCATGCATACGTTTGACGTATGGAGGTGCGGCGGACAGTCCCGGTCAAACTCGACGTGGACAGTGACGACGCCGCACTTCTGCACGAAACAGTAGACGAGTTTTTGTGGGCCGCCAACCACGTCGTAGACCACGCTTGGCAGGGCGAGTACAAGACGACCAGCAAGGCACAGTTGCAGGAGGAAACCTACGACGAGGTGCGCGACCGGACACGGTTGCACGCGAATCTCGTTCAGAACGCTCGCAACAAGGCTGCTGACGCCGTACAGGGCGTTGTCGCTCGCTGGAGACAGGGCGAGTACGCGGGCAAACCACGCTTCTCGAATCCGACCGCCGTGTACGATAAGCGGTGTGCCACCTTCCACGACGAGTGCGTGTCACTGGCCACCGTTGAGAGACGTATCGAAGTCGAGTACGTCCTCCCCGACCCCGCCCGCGATACACCCCACAGTCGGTATCTTGACAACGACGATTACGAAGTGACGGGCGCGGAACTGCAC
>PXSC01000151.1 GCA_003023535.1 Halobacteriales archaeon QS_9_70_65
CGACGGCCTGCTCGCGGTTCAGGAACTCCCCCTGCTCGATGAGCCGGTCGATCTCGCTGTCGATGCGGTCGGGCAGCGACACTTCGACGTCGGGCATACAGACCAGTCGTCGCTCACCGACCTAAACCCTGTGCCCGGCGCCCGAGATAGTGTTTAGTGAGAAGGGAGCAGCGTACGTCAGCGGTGATGAGGATGTTTCGCCCCCTCCCGCTCGTGGAGCGAGCGGTCGGCCCCGTTCCAGTTCCCGCCCGAGGTCGGCCGACCGGCCGGCTCTCTCGTAATGAAACGTAGCCGGCGCCTGCCGATAGCCGCCGGCAGCTCTGACGACCGCCGTCGGTGCGGCTTGGCCTACGTCGCCGGCGTCGAGGCCGTCTGCCGGCGGTACGGCCACGCCGTCGACTGTGCCTCGGGGAGCTTCTGCGAGTGCGAGCGGTGCGGCCGACCGATCGAGGATGCCCGGTAGCGATCACGGTATCGATCCATACGATGCTGTGGGACGTCCGACGACACACGAAACCGCAGCTGCTCGACGAGCTTTAAGTGACTAGGTTCACAATCGATGAATATGAGTACGGGGGACGGAGACGCCGAAGCGGTACCCCGCCGTCGTCTTCTGTCGGCGTTCGTACTGGTGGGGACGGCCGGTTGCACGTTCGACACCGCTCCGCCCGGGGCCCGAACCCCCGGCTCCACACCGGCCACGGGGAGACCGGCGACCGAATCCGCCGGCGGACCCTCCCCGACCGCGGCGGACGGCACCCCCGAAACGTACCGGCCGGCCGGAAGTGAACGGACCGAACTCCAGGAGAGTCCGTTCATAGAACTGCGCGCCGATACGCTTCCGGACGCCGCCCCGTTCGGTGCCGGCGTCGAGTTCCTCGCCCAACCGGCCGGCGAGGAGCCGGGACGGCTCGCCGTCGAGTTGCGAAACGGCACGGACGACTCCCTGAGCGTCGAAGGCGGTGTGCCGGACGGCTCGGACGAAAGCGAGACCGGAGTCGCCGTCAGTGACAGTTGGGCGGACCGGGCCTTCGACGACTGCCCGCGTGGATACCGGCAGGCTGATGCCGCCATCACGGCACTCCGGGTCGACCCGAACGAGGCGGTTCGGGAGACCTGCGACGTCCACGTCACCCACGACGAGTCGGTGTGCTTCTCCGAGGGAGCCCATCGGATCGAGTCGGAGTACCGCGTCTATCCGGGTAAAGCCAGTTTTACCGATGACGATCCGGCGTTCAGATTTCGCTGGGGATTCACCCTGGTCGTCGAACGGTCGTAGCGGAATCGGTCGCGCGGACAGCCGTCGGTGATGCGGTGTTGGTTCTTTCGGCGGCGAAGCGCTCGCCGGCACGGACGGTAGGCCGTGTACCGCAGCCCCGGCCGGATCGGTCGCTCGTGGCCGACTGTATCAGCCCCGGGCGCGCCAGCCCTCCCGGGCGAGGCCCGCGAGGGCGACGAGCCCGACGACTCCGACGAGGATCTCGACGACGCCGACCCAGGCCGGGACCACGATTCCGGCCCACGACCCGACGACCGACCGGGCCTCGACGAGCGGGCCGGCGCCGGTCCGGCTCTCGAGTTCCCGGCCGCCGGAGACGTTGCCGCCTTCTTCCGGAAGGTAGCCGGGTCGGTCGGGATGGACGACCCGGTCGGCCTCGTAGACGATGGCGTTCTCGTCGGCCATCGAGTACCGCCAGACGACCGATCCGTTCTCGTCGACCTCCAGCACCCGGCCGTTCCGGGAGTCGGTCACCAGCGTGGTACCGTCCGGGAGCCGGTCGACGTCGCGGGGCCACTGGAGCGTCCGCCCGGAGCCGGTGCCGTCGTAGGCCCAGACGATCTCGTCGGTCTCGACGTCGACCTCGACGACCCGGTCGGCGCCGGCCGGCCCGCCGTGGGCGCTGTCGGCGATCAGCACCGTTCCCGCCGACGGAACCCGCATCGGATTGTGCTGTTCGGTCATCACGGAGTGGTCGTCGGGCTCGCCGATCACCTCGACGATCCCGTTCGTCTCGGGGTCGACCTCCAGCACCACGTCGAAGTTCCGGATCGACAGCTGGACGTTGCCGTTCTCCAGGCGATCGACGTCGTTCATGTGTGTCCAGTCGGACTCCGGGCCCTGCCGGCGGAACTCCTCTCGGCTGTCCTCGGGGACGTGCTCGGCCCAGAACTCCGTTCCCTCGGCGATGTGATCGGCTGCGTTCCACCGCCAGGTGACGGTGCCGGACCGGTCGACGGTGAAGGCGCGGTCGTTGCCCATGTCGGCGACGGCCGTCTCGCCGCTCGGCAGCCGGTCGGCGTCGTGGACCTCGTGGTGGGTCGGAAAGGCGTCGTACCAGGTGTACTCCCAGACGACCGCCTTCGTCCGGAAGTCGATTTCGACGACGCGGTTGCGGACGCAGTCGAAGGGGTCGGCGGTGCCGTTCGTCGGCGTCCCGCCGTACCGCTCGGGGCAGTCGACGCCGGGCGCCCGCGCGCTTTCGCCCATCGAGACCAGCACGGTGTCGTTGGCGGTGAGCTCGGCGTCGAACACCCACGCGTTCGACGGGTCGTACCGCCAGACGACCTCGCCGGACCGGTCGACCAGCCGGACGTCGCCGTTGGCGTTGCGGAACCCGTCGTAGGACTGCGTGGCGACGAGCGTGTGGCTCGGCGGGGCGTCGGCCGCGGGGGCGTCGCCGGCGCCAGCGTCGCCGTCGGCCTCCGGCGACGGCGCCTCGCCGGCGGTCAACGCCTGCACACCGAGCAGCGACGCCGAGAGGGCGACGACGACCGCGAGGACCAGTACGCGGCGGCGCGTCATGTCATACTACCCGGGCGGTCGTGGCCGCCGTTATGACTGTCGGTTTCAGTGCGCCGGGCGGCCGGACGGCGGCGACTACGCCCACGGGCGGGTAGTACTCGTGGCAGCGACCGCGTAATTATACCCGGCGGTGCCGAAGCGGTGATATGTACCGGCTTCACTGCGACACCTGCGAGTTCACCCACGAGACCGACAGCCGGGCGGACGCGTACGGCACCGCCAGGGACCACGAATCGACGTACCCGGCGCACTTCGTCACACGTCGGCGGCCCGTCGCAGCCACGGCGGCACCCGGGCGACGTGGTGGGCGTGGGCCTGCGGCCGGGCGTCGGCGTCGCCGTGGAGCCGGGCCGGCTCCGAGTAGTGGGCGATCGGCCGGACGTCGCCCCACGTCGGTCGCGCCAGTTCGAACGCCTCGCGGTAGGTGAGCCCCCGGTCGGCGAAGGCGTGGTGGTGGTAGTCGAAGGTGACCGGAATTCCGACCCGGTCGGCAATCGACTCGACGAGCTCGGGAACGCTCCACAGCGAGTCGGCGTCGTCGTTCTCGACGGTGAGTCGCGCCCGGGCCCGCGGCGGCAGGTCGGCGACGACGTCGCAGAACCGCTCGGCCGTCGCCGCCTTGTCGCCGTAGTGGGCGCCGATGTGGACGTTGATCGCGTACCGGGGCGACCGCGGCAGCCCCATCAGGTCCAGCCACCGTCCGTGGTGGGCGACCGTCTCGACGGACCGGGCGACGGTGTCGGCGGACTCGCTGGCGAGCTTGCACCAGTGGTCCGGGTGGAACGTCAGTCGCACCCCGTCGGCCCGGACGAAGGCGCCGCAGTCGCGGGCCAGCGACCGGATCCGCTCGTAGTTGGGTAGTTCCTCGACGTCGAACGCCGAGTTCCACGGGATCAGCGTCGAGCTACACCGATAGAAGCGGATGCCGTGGTCGCGGTTCCACTCCAGGATGGCCCGGAGGTCCCGGAGGTTCCGCTCGGCGAGTTCCGCCGCGCGGTCGAGGCCCTCGGACTCCCAGGTCGCCTTCCGCATGTCGCGGTTGCAGCGTCTCGGCGGGTCCCGCTCGCGGAGCGTCCGGTTCATCGCCGCGTAGCCGAGCATGCCCCATCTCGGGGCCGGAGACGGACATCCGTTCGGGCCGCGGCGACGGCCGTGTTCGATCGAACGAGAGTCGACCGGTCGACCGGCGTCGGGCGGGACCTCGAACGGGGCCGACCGCTCGCGGGGCGAGGCCGAGCG
>PXSC01000152.1 GCA_003023535.1 Halobacteriales archaeon QS_9_70_65
CCCGGGATTCTGGCTGATCGTCAGCGCCCTCGTAGCGGTCCCGGTCTTCGGCATGTCCGGCGAGGCGGTCGGCAACGCGCTCTCCGAGACCGGCCGGAAGCTGGTTTCGCCGATCATCGCCCTGATATTCGTCATTGCGATGGTGCAGGTGATGCTCCAGTCCGGCAACCCGCCGGGCGTCGAACCCGACGGAATGATCGTCGTGCTCGCACGTGCGACGGCCGACGCCCTCGGCCCGGCGTATCCGGCGGTCGCGGCACTCATCGGGGCGCTCGGTGCGGCGATGGCCGGATCGAACACCGTCTCGAACATCACCTTCAGCGGCTTCCAGTTCGAGGCGGCGGGACGGGTCGGCGCTCCCCGGCAGCTCGTCGTCGGGGCGCAGGCCGTCGGCGGCGCCATCGGGAACCTGGTCGCCATCCACAACCTCGTGGCCGCCCTGGCGACCGTCGGCCTCGTCGGGTCGGAGGGCCGCGTGATGCGGCTGAACTTCATCGTCCTCCTGTACTACAGCACCGCCGTCGGCGCGCTGACGATGCTGTTTTGTTACGTGTTCTTCCCGGGACTGTTCTGATACTGCCGGCCCCACCCTCTCGAATCCCGGTGCCGCGACGCGGCGTCCGATGGCTGCCGTCGAATGCCCCGAACCGATCAGGTACTTACAGTCGGCAGCAGGAGGCGGCGAGCCCGGGTATCGGCCTCCCCGTGACCGGGGTACCGCTCCTCCGGGAAGGATTGGGCGGGTCGACCCCGACCCGGCGGCTTCGAGGTAGCGTTTAAATGGGGATTCCATCACGGCCACCATCGTCGATCGGGTGCGGAAAGTCCGGCGACGGTGAGCCGAACGCCGGAAGACGACCGACGGGAGTCTTCTGAAACGAGCACCGTAGGCCGATCGGAGGGGGGGCGAGGAGCACAGCGAAACGTGCGACCGCAGCGACCGGTCCCACAGTCCCACCCGCTCTCCGGCTCGGCTGGCGCTCGTCAAACGTCTCCGGCCTCGACGACCGGGGACGTACGGTGGCTGCGCTGTGGCTGGCGGGACCGTGACGCGCCCCCGCCCGGGAAGGGGGAAAAACCGAAAAGGGGGGACGGATACGGAGTTGACGGGGGTTCCCGCGCCCCGGCGGTGATGCCCACGGTTCCGGGGTCGGGCGTGGGACCGCGGGTCGCTCGCGCCGGTCGGCCCGGTCCCACGCTCCCTTGTTTAGGCCGACCTAAAATAAAGCTATCGGACGCGTTCAGTCGTCGGAGACGGCCTCCCCGAGGCCGTCGACGGGGCGGTCCGGCAGCCGCTCGTCGAGGTCGGCCGGCAGCCCGAGGCGGTAGTCGCCGGCGTCGATTCCGTCGCGCAGCTCCGTCCGGCCGCGGTAGACGGAGACGGCGTCGTCGAGGTGGAGTCGGACGGCCTCCAACAGCGCCTCGGCCTCTAAGGGCTGGCCGCGGCGCCGCAACCGGTCGACGTCGGCGCCCGGCGGCGCGTTGAACGCCCGCTGGGCGATGATCGGCCCCTGGTCGAGGTCGGTCGTCACGTAGTGGGCGGTGACGCCGGCGACGCGGACGCCCTCCTCGCGGGCCTGCCGGTAGGCCTCCGCGCCGGGAAACGACGGCAGCAGCGACGGGTGGACGTTGATGATGCGGTCCTCGTAGCGGAACACCACCTCCGGGCTCAGGATGCGCATGTACCGGGCCAACACGATGAGATCCGTGTCGTACTCCGCCAGCAGCTCCAACAACCGCGCCTCGTCGGGCGTGCCCTTCTCGTCGCCGACGTCGTGGAAGTCCAGCCCGTACTGCTCGACCAGCGGCCGGAGGTCGTCGTGGTTGCCGACGACGACCTCGATGTCGGCGCCGAGCTGGCCGTCGGCCCACGCCTCCAGCAGCGCCTCGAGACAGTGCGACTCCTTCGTCACGAGCACCGCGATGGTCCGGGTCTCGCGGTCGGCCGGGAACCGTACCTGGACGTCCTGGCCGAGTTCCTCGCCCAGTTCCTGCAGGGCCGCCCGGAGGTCGGCCTCCGAGCAGCTCATCTCGTCGGTGTCGACGTGCATCGTCATTCGGAAGACGCCATCCCGGACCGCCTGGTCGAGGTCCTCGATGTTGACGTCCCGTTCGAACAGCAGCGTCGTCACCCGCGCGATGAGCCCCGTGTCGTCGTCCCCGACGACTGTTATCTCGGTGTAGTTGCGGCTCACGGGTGGTTCCTCCGGATGCGGGCGTCCGTCATGCCCCTTCGTCCGGGGCCGGCCGGCAAAAGGACGACGCTCTACGCGCGAGGGCCGCGACGGCCACGACGACCGCAGCGGTTGCGACGGCGACGACCGAGACACAACCGTTTTGCCTCGCGGCCCCGCTCTCGCGGACATGACCGCCTACACCGCGACCGTCACGGTCCGGCCCAAGCGGGGCGTTCTCGACCCCGAGGCCGAGACCACGCGACGGGCGCTCGAACGGCTGGGCTTCGAGATCGAGGGTCTCCGGTCGGCGGATCGCTTCGAGCTCGACCTCGAGGCCGACGACGCCGCCGCCGCGGAGACCCGCGCGACCGAGATGGCCGAGCGCCTGCTGGCGAACCCGACCGTTCACGACTACGACGTCGAGGTCGCCGAGGCGTAGATGACCGTCGCCATCACGATGACGCCGACGCCGGGCGGCCACACTCGACGGAGGTGGCTGCTGTGACCGTCGCCGTCATCCGCTTCGGCGGGTCGAACTGCGACCGGGACGCGCGGCGTGCGCTTGAACATCTCGGCGTCGACGCCGAGATCGTCTGGCACGAGGCGGGACTGCCCGAGGACACGACCGGCGTCGTCGTCCCCGGTGGATTCTCCTACGGCGACTACCTCCGGGCCGGCGCGATGGCCGCCCGTTCGCCGGTGATGGAGGAGGTGCGGGCGGCCGCCGCCGACGGGACGCCGACCCTCGGCGTCTGCAACGGCGCCCAGATCGGCTGCGAGGGCGGGCTGACGCCCGGCGCCTTCACCACCAACCGCAGCGCCCGCTTCCGGTGCGAGCGCGTCCACCTGCGGGTCGAGAACGCCGACACCCCCTGGACGGGCGAGGGCCGCTTCGAGATCGACGACGACCGGCTCCAGCGGCTCCGCGCCGAGGACCGCGTGCTGTTCCGCTACTGTGACGCCGACGGCGAGGTGACGGCGGCGGCCAACCCCAACGGCTCGACCGACAACGTCGCCGGCGTCCTCGGCGAGACGGACACCGTCGCGGTGCTGATGCCGCATCCCGAGCGCGCGGCGCTGCCCGACATCGGGCCGACCGACGGCCAGGGCGTGCTCCGGGCTTTCGAGTTCGAGTAGCCCTCGCTCCGCTCTCGGGAGCTACCGCACGAGCGGCTGGTTGTACGCCGTCTCCTCGCACATGACGTGCTCCCAGGTGGCCTCGCAGTCGCAGGCGACCTCCTCGAAGACGGAGGGGTCCTGCCGGAGGTCGAAGTCCTTGATGGCCGTCTGGACGCGGTCGTCGCAATCGCCGCAGTTGTGCGGGCCGCGGTCGGAGCCGTGGCCCACGGGGTCGGAGACGACGATGGCGTCCGCGTCGGCCGTCGCCTCCAGCACCTCGCAGACCGACCACAGCCACGGCGGCCGGTAGCCGCCGTCGTGGTACAGCTCCTCGACCATCGTGTGCCGCTGGACCATGTCGGCGACGGCCTCGGGTTCCGCCAGGAACGGCGGCTTCAGCAGCAGATACGCCTTCACGCCGGCCGGCGCCCGCTCGCGGCTCTCGTCGGTCGCCGGCAGAGCTTCGCTCTGCCGAGCCCTCGCTCGCTTCACTCGCGAGGACGCCGCTCGCCCGTTCGGCGGCGGTCGCTCCGCTCCCGCCGCCCGGCTCGCGTGTCGTCGCTCACGCCGTTCGCTCCTCCCGCTTGCCCGTTCGGCGGCGGCCTCGCTCCCCTCGCCCGCCGCCCGCACCTCCGCGCAGGCGGCCTCGAAGTCGGCGAAGTCGAAGTACTTGTTCACGCAGTCGTGGCGGACGCGGTCGGTGGCCGTCTCCAGGCCGACGGCGACGTCGGTCGCGAGGCCGCGGTCGGTGAACTCGCGTAGCTTCTCGCGGTCGACGAAGTCCGGCAGCGACTCGACGACCAGCCGGTCACGGTCGGCGAACGTCTCCGCGACGGCCTCGCGGGTCTCCGGCGGAATCTCCCGCTCGTCGAGAAACGACCCCGAGGTGTAGATCTTCACCAGGCCGGCCGGCTCGTCGGCGTTCTCTCGCTCGTGGTCGAGACAGGCCTCCAGCTGCGTCATCAGCTTCTCGTGGTCGACGCTGCCGCCGTCGACGCTCTCGGCGACGTAGCCGCACATCGTACAGCCGCCGGCCCGGGCCCACCGGCAGCCGCCGGTGTTGAGGATGATCGTCAGGGAGTCTCGAACCCCGTCGGGGGTGTTGTCCTCGTCGAGCCACACCCGTGTCGGCTCCGTCGGGTCGTGGCTCCGGTCGTTGCGGCTCCGGACCTCCCGCATCACCTCGTTGTGGGCGTCCATCCCCCGCCCCTCCTCGTATACATCGGGCGTCGGCTGACTCATCGTCGCCATTAGGCGGTCGCCTCGCATAGCCGTGTCGCTTGCCCCCCGGACCGCGCCGGTCGGCTCCGTCGTCCACCGCGGCCGTCCAGCCACCGACGATCTCGGGGCGGACGCGCGCCAGCGGCACGACGTCGCCGGGCGTCTTCCGCTCTTCGACCCCCAGCAGGCCCGCGTCGTCCCCGTCGTGTTCCGGTGGCATCGTGTGATTCTCCATCGGACGAGTTCGGCGTCGCGCACTCGGTGGCGGGTGCCGTGGACGCACCCCAAAGTAGCTCCACTGCGGCCTATTTTCACGGCCTGTCGCCCCTCGTCGGTCGCCGCGAGCCGCCAGCCGGCGACGCCGAGGACCGCCCCGACGCCGTCGGCGGCGGCGTCGGCCAGCGAGGCCGTCCGGTGGGCCAGCGGGACCTGAATGCCCTCGATTGCGGCCCCGAGCGCGACGACGGCGGCCGCGACGACGAGGAGGTCGCGGCCCTCGGCCCGTCGGGCGGCGGCGGCGGCCGGGACCGCCGTGCCCGCCACGTGAGCCCACTTGTCGAGGCCCACGCCAGCGACGTCGGCGTCGAGGGCCGCGGGCGGCCCCACGACCGACGCGACGACGACCGTCGCACACGCCGCGATAGCGACCCACCGGGCTGCCGACGCGAGGTCCGACCGAGCGCGCGACACGGGAGCCGGTGGCCGCTCGCCGGTCGAAAGGGTTCCGGCCGCGATCGGCGATTCGCCTCGTACGAACGCGTCCACGACGCCTGCGCGTAACCTTCAGCAGTTACTCCCATGTAGCAAAGGTTACGACGATGTGGACCAACTATGAACCAGTACGGATTATCATGACTGACTTGGGCGGATTCCACGACCACGTCGCTCGCGTCGACCTCTCCGACGGGAGCGTCAGCTACGAGAGCATCGACCAGGACGACGCCGAGAAGTACATCGGCGCCCGCGGCCTCGGCGTCAAGTACGTCTTCGACCAGGGCCCGGACGTCGACCCGATGGGCCCGGAGAACCTGCTGGCGTTCACCAACGGGCCGCTGACGGGCACGCAGGTGACCATGAGCGGCCGCATCGCCGTTTGCACGAAATCGCCGCTGACCGGGACCGTCACCGACTCCCACCACGGCGGCTGGTCCGGCGCCCGGCTGAAGTGGGCGGGCTTCGACGGCCTGCTGTTCGAGGGCGAGGCCGACGGTCCCGTCTACGCCTACGTCGAGGACGGCGAGGTCGAACTGCGTGACGCCTCCGACCTGTGGGGCATGGGCTTCCACGACACCCGCGACGCGATCGAGGAGGCCCACGACGGCGAGTACGGCCGCGATCTCTCGGTGATGGGCATCGGCGAGGCCGGCGAGAACGAAATCAGGTACGCCTGCATCATGAAC
>PXSC01000153.1 GCA_003023535.1 Halobacteriales archaeon QS_9_70_65
CGAGCGACGACCTCCAGGGCAGCCTCGCGGAGGTGGGGTCGCGGTTCGACTTCGGCGAGTACGAGATCGAGGCCTACCTCGCGGTGCTGGAGCACGGCCGGCTGACCGCCTCGGAGATCGCCGAACGGACCGACATCCCGCAGCCGCGGGTGTACGATACGGTCAGGAGCCTCTCGGAGAACGGGCTGGTCGAGCTGCGGGAGTCACGCCCGATGCAGGTGCTGGCGGTCGACCCCGAGGAGGCCTTCTCCGACGTCCAGTCGACGCTGTCGACGCTCGTGGGCGGCCTCTCGGAGCGGTACAGCCGGCCGACGCGGGACTCGGAGGCCGTCTCGCTGGTGAAGTCCCGACAGACCGTCCTGCGGTACATCGAGGAGGTGATCGCGACCGCGGACTACGAGCTGGTGCTGTCGCTGACGCCGGACCTGCTCGCTCGGTACGAGGAGCAGCTGGCCGAGCGCCGCGACGCCGGCGTCACCATCGAGCTGCTGTTGGCGCCGGCGGCGGACGTGCCGGCGCCGTCGGAGTACCACTACGCCGGCGTGGCGACGGAGGTCCGGGCCCGTCGCGGCGTCACCACGCCGGTCGTCGCCGTCGGCGACGGCACGTACTCCGTCTACACCACCCGCGAGGGGCTGCAGGCCGACGGCGACCGTTACGGGGTCATCTTCAACCGCTCGGAGCTGGGCTTTCTCGTCTCCGGCTTCCTCAACACCGTCGTCTGGACGTCGGCGACGACGCTGGCCGACACCCGGAACGGCCGTCCGTTCCCGCGGCGCTACGCGACGGTCCGCCGCTGCGTCGAGGACCTCGACGGCGACGACGGCCAGTTCCACGCCACCGTCCGGGGCCGGGACATCGAAACCGGCGAGCGGCGAACGGTCGGCGGCGCCGTCGTCGACGTCTCCGTCGGCACCAACCGCGAGACCGCCGCCGTCACCATCGAGACCGACGACGGCCGCGTCGACGTCGGGGGGCAGGTGGCCGCCCTCGAAGACATCGAAGCCTACGAGATCGCCGTCGACCGGGAGGCGCCGCCGGAACTATAAACCGTGAACCGTGAACTCGGGTCCGAGTGAGTTCTTCCGGCGTCGGTAGCCTTTACCCCCTGGCCGGCCGAAACGTGGTATGTCACTACACACCCGCGACGTCGAGCGCGACGTCGACGAGTTGAGTTCGCTGCTCGGCGAGGTGCTGGCCGAGCAGGCGTCGCCGGCGGCGCTGGAGACCGTCGAGACGCTCCGAACTAGCGCCATCGACTACCGCCGCGGCGAGACGGCCTCGCGGGCGCCGCTGCGGACCGAGCTGGCGGGGCTGGAGCCGGAGACGCGGGAGGTCGTCGCCCGGGCGTTCGCCACCTACTTCGAGTTGCGGAACGTCGCCGAGGAGCGCGAGCGGGTCCGGGCGGTCCGGGAGGGTGTCCAGGCGGGGACGCTGGCCGACAGCGTCGCCGCCGCCGTCGAGCGGCTGGCCGACGCCGGCGCCGACGCCGCGACCGTCCGGCAGGTGCTCGACGACGTCCTCATCGAGCCGACGTTCACCGCCCACCCGACGGAGGCCCGTCGCAAGACGGTGAAGGCGAAGCTACGGTCGGTCGGCGAGCAGCTGCGGGCCCTCGACGAGCGGCGACTCACCGACCGCGAGCGCCGGCGGATCGAGCGGAAACTCGAGGCGGAGGTGACGAGCCTCTGGCAGACCCCACAGATACGGGACCGGCGACCGGAGGTGACCGACGAGGCGCTGAACGTCCAGTGGTACCTCGAGAACACGCTGTTCGACGTCGTCGGGGACGTCTACGACGAGCTGGAGGCGGCGCTGTCGGAGTTCTACCCCGGCGTCGAGGTGCCGAAGCTGTTCGAGTTCCGCTCGTGGGCCGGCAGCGACCGCGACGGCAACCCCTACGTGACGCCGGACGTGACGACCGAGACGCTGCGGCGCCAGCGGGCGGCCGTTCTCGAGCGGTACCGCGAGGAGTGCAAGCGGCTGTCGGGCGTGCTGAGCCAGGACGACCGGACGCTGTCGACCGGCGAGCCGTTCGACGAGCGACTGGCCGCCGACGAGAAGCGGCTGCCGGAGGTCGCCGAGGCCGTCGCCGAGCGGTACCCCGGCGAGCCGTACCGCCAGAAGCTGAAGCTGATGCGCGAGCGGCTCGAGCGCGTCGGCGACGTCCGGCCGGGCGGCTACGACGACGCCGCGGAGCTGCTGGCGGACGTCGAGGCCATCGCCGACAGCCTCCGGGCCAACGGCGCCGAGGTCATCGCCGTCTCGCAGGTCGATCCCCTCGCCCGCCGCGTCGACACCTTCGGCTTCACCTTCGCCAGCCTCGACCTGCGGGACCACCGGCGGAACCACACCGAGACGGTCGCGGCCGTCCTCGGGGCCGAGGGCGTCGACTACGCCGGGATGGACGAGGCCGAGCGCGCCGAGACGCTCACCGAGGCCGTTCTCCAGCCGGAGCCGGTCGTCGACGTCGGCGACCGTTCGGGGTACGGGGAGACGCCGGCGCGGGTGCTGCGGCGGTTCGAGGCCCTCGCGGAGTGGCAGCGGGAGTACGGCGTCGACGCCGTCGACACCTACTGCATCTCGATGACCGAGGAGCCGAGCCACGTCCTGGAGGTGCTGTTTCTCGCCGACCAGGCCGGCGTCGTCGACCTGCCGGGCCACTGCGGGCTCGACGTCGTCCCGCTTCTGGAAACCAAGTCCGCGCTGTCCGGCGCCCGCCGCATCATGGGGACGCTGTTCGAGAACGACGCCTACGCGGCGGCGCTCGCGGCCCGCGGCGACGTCCAGGAGGTGATGATCGGCTACTCCGATTCCAACAAGGAAAACGGATTCCTGGCGGCCAACTGGTCGCTGTTCCGCAACCAGAAGCGGCTGGCGGCCATCGCCGACGACTTCGACGTCGAACTGCGGCTGTTCCACGGCCGCGGCGGCTCCATCTCCCGCGGCGGCGGCTCGATGAACGAGGCGCTGCTGGCGCTGCCGACCGAGACGGTGACCGGTCAGGTGAAGTTCACCGAACAGGGCCGCCACCGGGCGCTGACCGACGGCGACGACGGGCCACCGGCCGGCAGCGACGACGCGATGGAGACGGCCGCCGCGGCCGCCCGCGAGGCCTACCGCGGGCTGCTCGACGCCGACGGCTTCGTCGCGTACTTCGAGAAGGCGACGCCCATCCGGGTCATCGAGGAGCTGAACCTCGGCTCCCGGCCGGCCTCCCGCTCCGGCGAGCGGTCGGTCGAGGATCTGCGGGCCATCCCGTGGGTGTTCGCCTGGACGCAGGCCCGCTGTATCGTCCCCGGCTGGTACGGCCTCGGCGCCGGCCTGGAGGCGTACCTTGAGTCGGGCGGCGACCGCGAGACGCTGCGGCGCTACTACGAGGAGTGGCCGTTCTTCCGGACGACGATCGACAACGCCGCGCTGTCGCTGGCCCGGACCGACCTCGAAATCGCCGCCGAGTACGCCGACCTGGCGGCCAACCGCGAGGCGTTCTTTCCCCGCATCG
Organism: Halobacteriales archaeon QS_9_70_65; assembly: GCA_003023535.1. Next base: position 3,506 of record PXSC01000153.1, read on the forward strand.
AGCGCGAGTACGAGCGGGCCGTCGACCTCGTCGCCGACGTCGCCGGCCGGGACCACCTGCCGGCGAAGGAGTGGGTCGCGGAGAACCTCGAGCGCCGGAACCCGTACGTCGACCCGCTGAACCTGCTGCAGGCCCGACTGTTGGACCGCGAGACGCTCACCGACCGCGAGGACCGGACGCTCCGGCTGACGGTGAAAGGCATCGCCGCCGGAATGAAGTCGACGGGGTAGGCACCTGGGGTCGGGTCACCCGCTGGTTTTAATTCGAGGGGGCCGAAACCCCGAATTATGAGCCTCGAGACGGTACTCCTGGCAGTCGGCGAGCGCGACAAGGGTCGAACCGACCGACTCGCGGCGACGGCGGTCGACCTCGCGGGTCCCGCGGGCGCGACCGTAGCACTGAGCCACGTCTTCACGACCGAGGAGTACGACGCCGCCCAGCGGGACCTGGACGCCGACCCCGAAAGCGAGGTGACGCCGGATAGGGTGGCGAAACGCTACGCCACCATCCGGACGCTGGGCGACGCCCTCGAGGCGGCCGGCGTCGACTTCGACTGGTACGGCCGTCTCGCCGACGACGAGGACGAGGAGGGAGGGGTCGTCGTCGACCTCGCCGAGGAGCTGGACGCCGACATGGTCGTCATCGGCGGCCGGAAGCGCTCGCCGGCCGGCAAGGCCGTCTTCGGGTCGACCGCCCAGGACATCCTGCTGGAGGCACCGTGTCCAGTCACCTTCGTCCGGGGGGAGTGACAGCGCCGGCCGGCTACGGCTCCCGGCGTCTGGCGACGCGACCGACGTACACCCCGGCGATCACCAGCATGACGACCAGCGCCGCCAGCGTCACGACCTGCGGCAGGTTCCCGTCCAGCAGCGCCAGCAGCAAGAACGGGGTCACGGCCGCCGCCGCGAGGAGGTGGACGCCGGTCACCAGCTGCGAGAGCGAGAACGGCCCGGGAACCGGCTCGCCGCCGGCGGCCGCGACGTCGTCGTACTCGGGGTCGAGGTACTCCTCGTCGTCATCGTCGTCGTCCATGCGCCGGGTTGGGGCGCCGTTCTCCTGAGCCTGACGGCAGCCGTCACCGGCGGAGCCGCCGCCGGTCGCCGGTGCCGCCCGTCATCGCGCTGGCGAGGGCGCCCCGCAGCACCACGTCGTCGCCGAGCGTCGTGGGCCGTATCTCGGGGACGTTCGAGAACACCCGCTCGGGGACCCGCTCGCGGAGCTCGCCCACCACGACCTCGGGGTTGCCGGTCGCGACGGCGCCGCCGACGTAGACGACGATGGGCGCGTAGGCGTCGACCAGCGTCGCCACCCCGAGGGCGTTCCACTCGGCGACCCGCTCGAGGACGCGGTCGGCGAGGGGATCGTCGCCGGCGGCCGCGAAGACGTCGGCGGCGTCGAACTCCGACGACGACAGCGGCAGCTCCGTCGGCTCGCCGTCGTGGAGGTGCCGGGCGTACCGCGGAACCGACGACCCCGAGCAGTACGCCTCCCAGTGGCCGCGGCCGCCGCAGCCGCAGGTCATGGCGCCGTCGGGGTCGAGGGTGACGTGACCGAGCTCGCCGGCGTTGCCGTCCCACCCCGAGAGGACGTTGCCGTCGACGCAGACGCCGGCACCGATGCCCGAGGAGATGGTGAGGTAGGCCATGTCGTCGGGGTTGCGCTCGGCGTGGAACCGCCCGGGCCCTCGACGGTGCCGGCCGCGAGATCGAGCGGGCCGACGGAGCCGACCCCCGCGGCGGCGACGTCCCCGTGGTCGACGTCGGCCGCCTCGCAGGCCGCCCGCACCGCGTCCAGCACCGCCTCGGTGACGGCGATCCCCGACGGCCCCTGTGGCGTCGGCCGGCGGTCCCGCCCGAGAACGGTCCCGTCGTCGTCGCCGACGACCGCCCGGACGTTCGTCGCCCCGAGGTCGACACCCGCGTAGTGTGCCATCGGCCGAACGAGGGGAGCGCTCGGACTTAACGGGCCTGGATTCCGGTCGCGACGTCCGGGCTTCGAGCCACGAGCATATGTACCTCGCGGGACCATCGTCGCCCATGGAGTACACGCGACTCGGCTCGACCGGCCTGGAGGTGTCGCGGCTCTGTCTCGGCTGCATGAACTTCGGCGACGGCGAGCCGTGGATGATCGGCGACCGGGCGGCGAGCATCGACCTCATCCACCGCGCGCTGGACGGCGGCATCAACTTCCTCGACACGGCGAACGTCTACTCCGACGGCGAGTCCGAGGAGATCGTCGGCGAGGCCATCGA
>PXSC01000154.1 GCA_003023535.1 Halobacteriales archaeon QS_9_70_65
CGCCACCGAGCCGTTGATGAACGCCCTCGTCTCGGCGTCGTCGCGGATCTCGACCGTTCGGCCCGAGCCGGCGTTGACGAAGACGTTGCGGGTGACGTCGGTGAAGTCCGTCGGCGAGACCTTGATCTGCCACCACAGCTCGCCGTCGATGGTGACGGGGACCGGCTCGGTGACGACGAAGTTCCGTCCCCAGTTGGTCCGGGAGTCGGCCGACCGGGCGATGCCCATCGCCCGCTCCGGCCCGGTCAGGGTGTCGGCCTCCGTTCCGAAGTAGGTGTACTCGCCGGTTTCGGCGTCGACGAACCACACCTCGTCGAGCCCGCGCGTGTCGGCCCCGTACGGCTCCATCGCGGTCACGTACGACATCCGCCCGCCGGCGAGGTCGATGACGAACGGCTGGTCGTTGTCGGCGCCCGCGGGGAGGCGAGCGACCTCGATCTCGCCCTCGTGGGCTCCGACGACCGGGAGCTGGTTGACGATGCCGTTCCGGTAGCCCAGCGACCGCATCTCCGCGCGGGCGACCGTCAGCGGGTAGAGCCGCTGACCGTCGAGAATCTCGCTATTGCGTGCCTCCTCGGGGCTGAGATGATCGATGCGACCGTCCGGGTGGACCAGCGCGCCGCCGTCCCACGTCGGGGTCGTGTGCGGAAACGGCGTCAGGTGCCACTCGTGGCCCGTCTTCGGGTAGTACATGTACGGACGGCCCTCGTGGCTGAACTCCACTGCCTCGTCGTCGTACTTCGCGAGGTAGTCGGTCTTCTTCAGGTTCCAGTCCGCCGACCGGTGGAGAACCATCCCCTCGCCGTAGGTGAACTCCTCCTCGTGGGTCGTCACCGTCCGGTTGTCCATCCGCGTCATGTCCGTCACGAGGACGCCGCGTTGGTTCTCGACGACGCGGTTCCGGAAGCCGTCGGGCTGGATGGCGTACGACCACGCCAGCGAGCCGTTCTCCGTGCGGGCGATGTCGCTCGCTCCGAGCCGCTGTTGGCGGTACGACACCGACCCCCGGGTCGTGACGTCCGCCACCCGCCGGGGGACGACCCGCGGGTTCTCCGGGTTGGCCTGCGGGAACTCCTCGACCTCGGTGGCTCCGTCCATCGTCTGCTGGGCGAGGGTCCGCTGTTCGAACAGCCCCGCCGGCAGCGTCACCAGAATCGACGCCCCGACCAGAAGCACCAGCACCGTCGCGAACAGCCGCACCTTCCGGCCCCGCGACCCCTCCAGGCTGAAGAGAAATCCCAGCAGGCCGTCGGACTCGGCGAGGGCGCTCTCCGGGCCGGTCGACCTCGTCTCGACGGCCGACGGTGGGAGAAACCACAGCACGACCGCCGCGACGATGGCCCCGCCGCCGAACACCGCCATGCCGGGCGAGTAGAGGATGCCGTAGACGAGGCCGTGCCACAGCGGCCGAGTGAGGTAGCCGGCCGCCACGACGACCCCGAGGCCGAGCGTCCGCAGGGCGACGTGCAGCGCGAGCGAGCCGCCGGCGTCGTCGAGAACGTCCATCGGCCCGCCGTCCCCGTCGGACCCGCTTCTGTCTGCCATTTCTCGCCTTACTCCGTACGTGGTGATAAGTCGTCCGCCCGGTCCGACGACGCCCGCCCGCGGACGAGCGAGACACATTTATCGAGGCCGGTGACCCGGAATCGGGGCCCCGCACGTCACGGACGAATCCGACGAGAGCAGGAGTCGTGCCGTGTAGACGGTGACCAGACCGAAGCCGCCGGCAGCGTCCGCGCTGCTCGTGCCGTTCATCTACGTGGTGCTGGCGCCCCGGACGGGGGCGGCGCTGAAGATACCGTTTCCGGCGACGCCCGACGAGACGACCGGCGCGGTTGCCGTCGTGACCGTCGCCCTCGCTCTCGCGTCGATGGTACAGTTATCGAGGCGGCTCCACAGCGGGAGACGTCACGCGCCCGGGCCGGTCGTGCCGATAGCGACCGCGCTGCCGGCCGGAAGACGTTGGACTCCAGAAGACTCGCTGACGCTCGTCTTCTGTGCTCCGGTTTTGCTCCGCAAAAGTGGGACCGCCGGCGTGTCGGGGACGCGCCGAGGCCGCACTTGCTCCCATCGGTCGCTCGCGCGACCGCCGAGACTCGAACTCAACCTCCCTCGACTCTCGGGGTCGCTTCCACTTTCCGACCCGGGAATACTCACAGCACCTCGCCGTGCTCGCCGCTGTTCGTGTAATCGGGTCGGAAGAATTCTGATGGGACCGCCGAGACTCGAACTCGGGTCCAACGCACCCCATGCGCAGAGGATACCACTACCCCACGGTCCCGTGCGTTCCCAAGAACGTCGGAAACGGGTTTAACCTCTTCGTTTCCCCGCCGGACTACACGAGCACGCGCTCGAGTTCGACGACCAGCCCCGACTCGGCGCCGGGGTCGCCGGCGAGGCGGCCGAGACACACCGCCGCGCCGTCGGGGGTGTAGCAGGCGACCAGCGCGCCCGCCTCGGCGTCGCCGAGGTCGGCGTCGACGACGCCCGGGGCGTACAGCTGAGCGCCGTTTGCGACTTCGCGGGCGGCCGAGCGGGCGACCGTCAGGCTCGGCAGGTCGGCGAGTGCCCGCTCGGCCGGCTGGACGAACCGCCGGAGGAGGTCGGCGTCGCCGTCCTCCCAGAAGGCGACGCCGTCGGCGAGGTCGTGCATCGTGACGAGCGCCGCGTCGTCGAAGTCGCCGGTCCGCCGGCGCCGGAGGTCGCCCATGTGGGCGCCGGTCCCCAGCGCCAGCCCGAGGTCGTGACACAGCTTCCGGACGTAGGTGCCGCTCTCGCAGTCGATCCCGAGCAGCACCCGCCGGCCGTCGACCTCCAGCGCCTCCAGTCGGAAGACGGTCCGCCGGCGGAGCCGACGGGCGACGGCGGACTTCCGCGGCGGCTTCTGGTGGAGTGGCCCTTCGAACTCCGACAGCGTCGACTCCAGGTCCGTCGGCGGCGGCGCGTGCAGCTCCAGAACGGCGACGTACCCCTTGCGGCTGTCGTCGAACACCCGGGCGGCGCGGGTCGCGTCGCCGGTG
>PXSC01000155.1 GCA_003023535.1 Halobacteriales archaeon QS_9_70_65
GCCGAGCCCTCGCTCGGTTCACTCGCGAGGACCCCGTTCGCGTCGAGGCGCTCGCTGCCTCGCGGGTCCCACCGCTCGGCTCGATCGAGGCCTCCCTCCGGTCGGCCTCGCAGGTCACGCCTCGCAGGTCGCGCCTCGCGACTGCTCGCTGTCGTCCGACAATCGGAGAGTTTCGTGATCGCGGACGACCGGACGTCGTCCGGACGACGCGCTCCGGCCGCGGGGCGGCCTGTAGTGTTTTCGCGCGGCGCTGCCGCGCGGGGTGCCGGCAGCGCCGGCACCCGGTTCCGTGATCGTTCGAAAGGCGCGAAGCGCCGTTCGTGAGTGAGCGGGACCTCGGGTCCCGCGGACCGTGTGAACGGGCGGCTCCGCCGTCCGCGAGCAGATGACGAAGAGCGACGCTCTCTCGTCATCTGCTGAGAGCGTCGCTCTCTCGGATCGCGGCGCCGCCACGCCAGCGGGCCGAGGGACCTTCGGTCCCTCGCGGGCGTCGGGCGACGCCCGACTGCCTGAGGGATCTTCGATCCCTCTCTATCGTCGGCGCACGGCGCCGACTGCTCGCGGGAGCCGACGGCTCCCTCTCGGCTTGCGTCGCCGGGAGAGCGTCGCTCTCCCGAGTTCGCGGCGCCCTGCGCCGCGAACGTCCGGAGCCGCCGACCGCTCGGCCCCTTCCGGTCCCACCCGCAGGGCGTTCGTGCAGGACACCTCTGCTCGTCTGAACACCGCCCTGTCTCGACTGACAAGATTAATCGGCCGGCGAGCCGTACGAACGGGAGTGAGCGTCACCGACGAGCGGAGCCACGAGGGAAGCGGGGGCCGTGGGTCGGCCGTCGCCGAGGCGACCGGTATCGGCGTCGTCGGCTTCGTCGTCGGGCTCGTACTGGCCACCCTCGTCGCCGCGCCGCTGACGCAAGGGACGGCCGCCTACGCCTCGGTGTCGCTGGTCGCACAGTACGCCGGGGGGCTGGCCGTCGTGGCGTTCTGTCTCAGCGAGTTCGGCTGGTCGCTGTCGCGGCTCCGGCTCCGGGTTCCGACGGCGCGGGACCTGCTGGTCGTCGTCGGCGGCCTCCTCGTGCTGTTCGGTACCCTCGAGCTGACGACGTCCGTTCTCGAGCTGCTCGGACAATCCGTCGGCGAGCACTCCATCTCGCGGACGGCCGAGAGCAACCCCGCGGTACTGCTGCCGCTGATCCCGCTGTCGATTCTCGTCACCGGCCCCGTCGAGGAGCTGCTGTACCGCGGCGTCGTCCACACGCGGCTGGCGGCGGCGTTCGACACCGCGCCGACGGTGCTCGTCGCGTCGGTGGTGTTCGCGGCGGTCCACCTGCCGGCGTACTACCTCGGCGCCGGCGGCTCCGTCGCCGCCTCCCTCATCGTCGTGTTCGTTCTCGGAGCCATCCTCGGCGCGCTGTACGAGTACAGCGGCAACCTGGTCGTCCCCGCCGTCGCCCACGGCGTCTACAACGCCATTACCTTCGCGGTCAGCTACCTCGAGATCACGGGCGGTCTCTGACCCGGAGCGTCGTCTTCTCGGCGACGGCCTCGGCCGCCTCGGCGTCGCCGCCGAGCATCCCGCGGGCGGCCCGCTTGCCCCACTCGACGGCCGGCTGCGTGAACGTCGGCACCTCCAGCAGTTCGCCGGCGAGCACGCAGGCGGCCTCCATGTCGTACAGCAGTCGGCCGACGCTCTCGGCGTCCGGTCGGTCGAACTCGAGGCGGACGTTCGGCACCCCGGAGACGGCCAGCGACGCCTCCGTCGCCTCGAACTCCGCGTCGATGAGCTCCCCGAGCGTCGACCCACCGAGGTACGACAGCTCCTCGACGCCCGGCTCCGGAATCGGGCGGTCGGGCCGCTCGCGGGGCCGCAGCAGCGTGACGAACGTGTCCCGGCGGCCGGCCCGGTAGAGCTGCAGCTGGGAGTGCTGGTCGGTCGCCCCCAGCGCCCGCGCCGGGGTCTGTCCGAGGCCGTCCTTGCCGAGGCTCTCGGCCCACAGCTGGGCGAACCACTCCGCGAACGGCTCCAGGGACTCCGCGTACGGCATGACCACGTTCGTGGTCGCGCCGCGCTGCTCCAGAGCGTAGGCAACCGCGCCGTAGGCGTACGCCGGACAGTCGAACAGCGACGGGGAAAGCGCCGCCCGGCCGGCGGCGCCGCCCTCGAGGACACCCTCGACGTCGCCACCCAGCGCCGCCGCCGGCAGCAGGCCGACCGCCGACAGCACCGAGAACCGTCCCGGAACGCCGTCCGGCACCGGACAGGTCGGCAGGTCGTGCCGCTCGGCCAGCTCCGCGAGCGGGCCCGAATCGCCGGTCGTGACCACGGTCCGGTCGGTCCAGTCGACGCCCGCCGCCTCCATGGCCTCGCGGACCACCAGGAAGTTCGACAGCGTCTCGGCGGTCGTCCCCGAGCGGGAGACGACGTTGACGAGCGTCTCCTCGAGCGGCAGTTCCGCCAGCACGCGCCGTGTTTCCGCGGGGTCGACGTTGTCGAGGGTGCGATGGCCCGACAGTCCGAGGGCGGCAGTGACCGTCTCGGCACCCAGCGCCGACCCGCCGATGCCGACCGTCAGAACCGCTTCGGGGTCGAATCCCGCGACCGCCGCTCGAATCGCCGCCGGGTCGGTGTCGGCCGGCAGCGCGAGGCCCGCGTAACCGACCTCCCGGTCGGCGACGCCGCCATCGATGCGGTCGTGGGCCCGGCCGACCCGCTCGTCGAGTCGCTCCAGCGACGCCTCGGCGACGCCGGGGTCCGCCTCGGACGCCAGCGCGTTGCCGATGTCGACGTTCATGTCCACATCCCCGTCCCCCGCGAGTAAGGCACTGGCGGTGCCGACGCCGGTCCCCGCGCAGGACCCCGTCACGGGCCGGCGGCGCCGATACCACGGCGCTTATTCGCGGGTCGGGCGTACGGCCGGCGATGAGCGACGACTACTCCGGCGTCCTCGGGGCCTTCCCGTACGCTCTCCGGCGGAGCGACTCCCGGCTCTTCCGGCTCTGGCGGCACCATCACCTTCGTCCGGTCGGTGTTCATCCTCTTCGGCTTCCTCGTGGTCGCGCCGCTGGTGGCGCCGGTGCTATTCGTCGCCCGCCGCCACCGCCGGATCGGCGGCGACGCCACCTACGACACGTGGCTCGGCGCCGCCGGCGTCGGCTACCTCGTGACGCTGTACTGCGGGGCCGTCGCCTCGATGCCGGCGGAGTTCGAGGTCGGCGGCCAGGGGGCGACGACCCGGCCGGAGCCGTCCGGCGTCGCCGCGCCGGTCGTCGAGGCGCTGTACGCCGTTCCCGAGGCGCTGTCCTGGTCCATCCCCCTCGCCGGAGCGGTCGTCATCCTCCTCGTCCACCGCCGACTCCGGTGACGGGGCCGGGTCGGGACGAAACGCCGAAGACCGTCGGCCGCCACCGCCCGGACATGAGCGACGACACCGCCAGCGAGGGCCGCTTCCTCGTGACCGACGCCGACGAGGCGTCGGCCGTCCTGAAGGACGTCGACCGCGGACAGGTCCACACGCTGTCGGACAACCCCGGCGTCGAGGCCGGCGACGTCATCGAGGGCGCCGTCGAGCCCGAGCCGCCGATGGAGGTGACGTACGCCCTCGTCGAGGTGGACGAGCGCCGACACGTCACCGTCGAGGAGAGCCGCGAGCCGCCGAC
>PXSC01000156.1:0-9146 GCA_003023535.1 Halobacteriales archaeon QS_9_70_65
GCGACACCGGGCCGTTTGAAGTGGGTCCGACACCCACCTGCGGGTATGAGTCTGTTCGGGACGGCCGGTATTCGCGGAGACGCCGCCGCCGAGGTGACGCCGTCGCTGGCGCTGTCGGTCGGGCGGGCGGCCGCCGCCGACGGCGCGGAGTTCGTCGTCGGTCGGGACGGCCGCGGGACGGGCCCGGCGCTCGCGGCCGCCGTCGAGGCCGGGCTGACCAGCGGCGGCGCCGACGTCGTCAGGGTGGGACGCGTCCCGACGCCGGCGCTGGCCTTCGCCGCCCGCGGCCGCCGGGGTGTGATGGTGACCGCCAGCCACAACCCGCCGTCGGACAACGGGCTGAAGCTGTTCGTCGACGGTACCGAATACGACCGCGACGCCGAGCGCGCGGTCGCCGACCGGGTCGACGGCGTCGGCGCCGTCGACCCGGACCGCTGGGGAACGGTCACCCGGGCAGCGGTGCTCGACGACTACCGCGACGCCGTCGTCGACTACGCCCGCCGGCGGGTCGGCGGCTGCGAGGGGCTGACCGTCGCCGTCGACTGCGGCAACGGCGTCGGGGGGCTGGCGACGCCACAGGTGCTCCGGGCGCTCGGCGCCGACGTCCGCGCCCTGGAGGCCAACGTCGATGGCCACTTCCCCGGCCGGGAGTCGAAGCCGACGCCGGAGAGCCTCGCGGCCCTGCGGTCGTTCGTCGCCGGCGGCGACGTCGACCTCGGAATCGGTCACGACGGCGACGCCGACCGGACGGTCGTCGTCGACGCCGACGGCGAGGTGGTCCACGAGGACACCGTTCTGGCGATTCTCGCCGAGTTCTACACCCGGGCCAGCGACGCCGACGACCCCGTGGTGGTGACGACGCCGAACGCCTCCGCCCGGGTCGACGAGCGGGTCGACGCCGCCTCCGGCCGCGTCGAGCGGGTCCGACTCGGCGCGCTCCACGAGGGAATCGCCGACGCACGGGCCGCCGGCGGCGACGGGACGGACGTGGCCTTCGCCGGCGAGCCGTGGAAACACGTCCACACCGCCTTCGGGCCGTGGATCGACGGCGTCGCCGGCGCCGCCGTCGTCTCGGCGCTGGTCGCCCGCGACGGTCTCTCAGCCCTCCGGGACCCGGTCACGGAGCGACCCTACCGGAAGGTCAGCGTCGAGTGCCCGGACGACCACAAGGAGCGGGCGATGGCGCTGTTGCGGGAGCGGCTGCCCGAGGAGTTCCCCGGCGCCGGCGTCGACACCGAGTACGGCGTCAGGCTGACCCTCGACGGCGGCGCCTGGACGCTGGTACGGCCGAGCGGAACCGAACCGTACGTCCGTGCCTACGCCGAGAGCGAGGCCGTCGACCGGCTGGTCGCGGAGGTGGTCGCCGTCGTCGAGCGGGCCGTCGAGGACGCCGCGGGTGCCGCCGACGCCGGCGCCGCGAATGCCGTGGATGCCGACGACGCCGGGGAGTAATTATTTGCACGCGCCGGCCGAGGCGTCGGCATGGAGGACACGGACCTGCTCGAGCGGGCGCGGGCGGCCGTCGACCGCTCGTACGCCCCCTACTCGGGGTACCGGGTCGGGGCGGCCCTCGAGACCGCTCGTTCCGGCGGGTCGCGGTCAGCTCCGCCGACCGGGACGGCGTCACCCCCTGCGGGATGTGCCGGCAGTCGCTGTCGGAGTTCTGCGAGGCCGACCTGCGGGTGATCTGCGAGGGCGCCGACGGCCCGACGACCTACACGCTCGGCGAGCTGCTGCCGCGGGCCATCGGACGGGAGAACCTGACGTGACGGACGACGGCGAGGATCCGAGCGACGAAGTCCAGTACCACGTCGAGCTGGGCGACGGCGACGTCGAGGGGCCGGTGCTGCTACCCGGCGACCCCGACCGCGTCGACGTCGTCGCCGACCGCTGGGACGACCACACCGAGCGGGCCGGCCACCGCGAGTACCGGACGCTGGTCGGCAGCTACGACGGCGAGCCGGTGACGGTCACGTCGACGGGCATCGGCTCGCCGTCGGCGGCCATCGCCGTCGAGGAGCTGGCCCGGGTCGGCGCCGAGACGTTCATCCGGGTCGGCTCCTGCGGCGCCATCCGCGAGGAGGCGTCCGTCGGCGACCTCGTCATCACGACCGCCGCGGTCCGCCAAGAGGGCACCAGCGACGAGTACGTCCGCCCGGAGTACCCCGCCGCCGCCGACGACGAGGTGGTGACGGCGCTGGTCACGGCCGCCGAGCGGCTCGGCCACGACTACCACCTCGGGGTCACCTGCTCGACGGACTCGTTTTACGCCGGCCAGTCCCGACCCGGCTTCGAGGGGTTCCGGGCGGCCGGCGCCGAAGCGCGCATCGAGGCGCTGCAGGAGGCCGGCGTCGTCAACTTCGAGATGGAGGCCAGCGCCATCCTGACGCTGGCGAGCCTCTACGGCCTCCGGGCGGGCGCCGTCTGTACGGTGTATGCCAATCGCGTCACCGGCGAGTTCCGCACCGAGGGCGAGGCGAAAGCCGCCGAGACGGCGTCGCTTGCGGCCGCCATCCTCGCGCGGATGGACCGCCGCGTAGCCGAGGCCGGCGCCGACCGCTGGACCGCCGACATGTCGCTCCCGGAGTGACCGGACGACCGACCACCAGAAGACATTTACCGGATTCCGCCTCCCGACCCGTGTGGAGCGCCGCCAGTTCCTTACGAGCGGAACCGCCCTCCTGTCGGTCGCTATCGCCGGATGCGCCGACTCGAGCACCGTGCTCGACTTAGAGTCGGCATCCGACGAGGAGATCGCCGACAAAGCGTCGACGACCGCCGACCCCGGCTCCGAGGAGCGCCGGGTCCTCGCGTCGGCCCGCGACGACGGGTCGGCCACGCGACGCGGCCGAGAGGAACTGTTCGACCGGACCGACACCGTCCGTGTCGACGGGGCCTTCTACGAGGTCTCGGAGACCCGAGTCGAGAGCGGCGAGGCGACGGTGTACGATGTCGACGTCGCGTTCAACCCGGACGACACGAAGGCAGCGGTCGGCGAGGTCGCCTACGATGACCTCCCGGAGTACGACCGGGAGCAGTTGTCGTTCATCGCCGACGGCCAGGAACCGGCGGACGAGGAAGGGTACGACGTCGACGTCGACTACGGCACCGCCGAGGCGGTCGGCGACCGGTCGGCGCTCGTCCCCGAACAGGAGTACGACATCGTCACCCACGAGGGGGACCGCTACCGGGTCGAGGTCGAGTCGCAGACGGTCTCGGAGGGCGGGTACCGCTACGAGGTGACGGAGGTCGCCCCCGACGTCGAGGCCTTCGCCGACCAGGTCCGCGAGGAGTACCTGTTCACGCTGACCGGCCTCTCGGCGGCCGAACGCGAGGTGGTCGAGGAGGCCATCGACGGCGCCTACTACGAGGACGACGACGCGTTCCGGTCGGTGGTCGACCAGGTCCGGGACCACGAGGGGCTGGACGTCGACGACTTCTACGGGACGTGGCTGCTCAGCTACGAGAACGAGGAGTACGTCACCTACGTCGAGTGATGACATCCTCCGCGCCGTTCGCGGCGCGGTTTCCCGACCGCAGTTGGGATATTATGGTTTGCGGCCCACGACCTGTTCTTGTGGGCGTACTCGGCCCGTCGATTTGTCGAACAGGCGGACCGCTGGCTGTGCCATCCAGCCGTTATCCCTATCTCCTCCGTCGCAGGCGAGACTCGGGAGTACCTTCTCGCGGATGTTCTCCGCGCCGTTGATGTCCGCGTTAGCGACCGTCTCACACGACTCGCAGACGTACAACCCGCGCTCGACGCGCTGGCTTCCGTCCTTGGTACTACAGACTGAGCAGGACTTGGACGTACCCCGCTCGTCCACCTGCTCCACGTTGATGCGGTGTTCCTCGGCCTTGTATCCGAGCATCTGCGTGAAGCGGTCGAACGCCCACCCGTGCAGGTCGAGGTTGCCGTTGTCGCCCCAATCCTCGCCGCCCCGGATGCCCGAGAGGTCCCCCACGATGATGGTGCCGACGCCGCGCTCGGCGCACCGCTCAACGATGTCCTTCGACAGTCGCACTTGGCGCGCTCTTTCTGGAACCAGTATTCGTCCTCTTTGAGCGCACCACCGGGGTACAGGATACCCTCGTCACCGAACGACACGGCGGCGAAGTTCGAGATGCCGAGGTCAACACCTGCCACCTCGTCGCCCGGTGGCCCCGGGTCGATTTCGTGGCGGCAGACGAAGTGCAACCGCCACTCGCCGCGGTCATACACCGCCCGGACCTGCTGGACGTTCTCAATGCTTACGTCGGGGTCAGCAGCGTACTCGCAGAGAATGAAGTCGCTCCACCCGTCTTTGAGGTTGCGGCCTTTCGAGAGGCGGACGCGCCCGTTCTCGGTGTCGTTCTTAAACCCGTCTTCCTTGAACGTGACCGTCGAGCGTGGGTGCTGGTCGCCGCGTTTGCGGTATGTTGGCGGGTTCGCGTTCTGATTCCCGTTTTGCCGATGGCCGTACCACGACTTGAATGCCTCAGCGAGTTCTTGGATGACTCGCTGTGCTCAAAAATCTTCGATTTTTGGCATCACGAAACGGCTCCGCCGTTTCGAACGAACTGGACTGTGCGTTGAGGTCCGCGTAGCGTTCGTTGGATTTGAGGTACGAGGAAAGCTCGGCGTGGCCGGGAATGTGGCCTGTTTCACTCCAGATACGCTCGGCTGTCCACCGAGCGATGTTCCAGAGTTTCGAGGCGGCGAACCCGAGCGAATCGAGGCCGTCACGCACCTGTCGCTGATTGCGGATAGAGGCGACGTGGGTGCGCGTGACCGTTCGATTCGCCATACGTAGACTGTATAGCTCAGCAGACAAGTAACTTCTGGTGGAATGTCCAGTCGGAGGGCATCATTGGTTGTTCTCCTAAGTCAACGCGATTCACACCCGCCCTGAAGGGCGGGACTCTCTTGCTGCAAAAGGTAGAGCGAACTCCGACCGCTACAGATCCTCGCTGGAGCCGAGCGAGCCGTCGAGGCGCGTCTCGACGTCCTCCTCGAGCTTGAACCGCTGTACCTTCTGCGTGGCGCTGCGCGGTAACTCGTCGAGGAAGAACACTCGCCGCGGGTGGGCGTAGGTGGCGACGTAGTCGAGCGAGAACTCCCGGAGGTCCTCCTCGGACGCGTCGGCGCCGGCCTCGAGAACGACGTAGGCGACCGGCGCCTCGCCTTTGATCTCGTGGGGGGCGCCGACGACGGCGGCCTCGGCGACGGCCGGATGTTCGTAGAGAGCGTCCTCGACCTCGGCGGGGTAGATGTTCTCGCCGCCGGCGATGATCATGTCGTCGGCGCGGTCGACCATCCAGAAGTAGCCGTCCTCGTCGACGCGGGCGATGTCCTCGGTGTAGAACCAGCCGTCGTCGTCGAAGACGGCGTCGGTTTTCTCCGGCCGCCGGTAGTACCCCTCGAAGACGGTCGGCCCGCGGACGGCGATCTCGCCGGTCACCTGCTCCTCGTCGTCGAAGTCGATGTCGTCGGCCGGATGCGGCTCGAGGTCGTCGGGTCCGACGCGGGTCTCGCGGCTCTCAGGATCGACGAGCTTCAGCTCGACGCCCCGCAGCGCCGGCCCGATACAGCCGGCGGCCTTGCGGACGCCGCGGGCCGGCTCGACGCAGCCGGCGGGACCGGTTTCGGTCATCCCCCAGCCTTCGGTCATCGGAACGCCCCACGCCTCCTCGATGGTCCGGCGGGTGTCGTCGGCCAGCGGCGCCGCCGCACAGATGACGTCCGTCAGCGACTCCATGTCGTAGGCGTCGGGCTCCTGGCGGTAGGTCTGCCACATCATGTTGTACAGCGCGGGCACGCCGGCGAAGTTCGTCACGTCGCGTCGGGAGATGGTCTGCAGCATCATCTCGGGGTCCGGCCGCGGGATGAGATGCATCGTCGCGCCGCCGTGGAGGTAGGTCCCCTGGATGGCGTTCAGCGCGTAGATGTGGAACATCGGGAGCACGAGGACGATGCTGTCGTCGGGGTCGACCGGCAGCCCGCCCTTGTCGTAGGACTCGATCGTCGACAGCAGGTTCTCGTGGGTGAGCAGGACGCCCTTCGGCTTGCCGGTCGTCCCGGAGGTGTACGGCTGGCAGGCGACGTCGTCGGGGGCCCGGTCGACGACGTCGAACTCGTCGTCGGCCGCCGCGACCGCCTGGGAGTAGTTGACGACGCCGTCGTCGCTCACGCCGGAGACGTAGACGTTCGCGACGCCGGCCCGCTCGGCGAGGTCGGTCGGCCCGACGATGCGGCCCTCCTCGGTGTCCATCCCGCCCGCGAGCAGCGGCGAGCCGACCATATGGTCGACGTCGCCGTCCTCCAGGACGAACTCCAGGGTGTTGGGGTCCATCCGGAGGTTCAGCGGCACCGGGATGGCGCCGGCTTTGTGCACACCGAAGTACGCCTCCGGGAACTGGTCGGTGTTGGGGATGTACAGCCCGACGCGGTCGCCGGCCCCGACGCCGTTGTCGACGAGGACGTTCGCGACGGCGTTGGCCCGGGCCTCCAGCTCCGCGAACGACGTCTCCTGGCCCATGAACGTGAGAGCGGTCTTGTCGCCGTACCGGTGGGCAGCCATCGACGGCAGGACGCCCATGTGCCGTAGCGGCTCGCCGTTGTGGTACTCCATGCGCCGGACGTACCGTGGAAAATTATTAAACATTCGCCCGCTACCGCTGGTAGTGTTTGTCACGAGGAAATAGCGTCGTTCGGCGGTGACGGTGGCGTTTCCGAACGCCCCCGCCCGCTGGCGGGCTGCGGCTCACGGCTCGCTTCGCTCGCCGGCAGCGCGACGCTCTGCGGAGCCCTCGCTCGCGTCACTCGCGAGGACGCCGCTCCGCCTCGAGGCCGCTCTCGCGAGGTCCCGCCCGGCGCCGGCTGATCGGCCGGCTCTCGCTCGACTGAACGCAGTGCCACGGAAACGACGAGACGGCCGTCTCGCCGCTCGGGTCGACCTCACGAGCCGTATGCCTCGACGACAGCCGCTCGCGTAGACCGTTGGCAGCGCCCGCCCGCGCCCGCGTCCGCGACGACCGTCGGCACGCTCACAAGGGTACTGGGAGCGTCTCGAGGGTCGACGAACGGACCGACGGATGGGAAACGGGTCCGAACGGGCGGTCCGGGGCGGCCGGAGTGACGGCCGGCGGGGCGATCACGGCGCCGCCAGCGAGCCGACCGCCAGGCAGGCGGCCGTCCCCAGCGCCAGCAGCCCGTAGTTGGCGAGTGGGTTCGACGCCGTCGCAACGTTTAGCGAGACCCGACGGTCCGACAGCGGCCACAGCAGGGGAACGCCGGCCGGCGTGAGCGCGTCCGCGAGCAGGTGCGAGCCGACGCCGACGGCGGCGGCGACGGCCGCGAGCCCGGCCGCCCGGAGCGGTGACGTCTCGACCGCACCGGCGACGGCGTAGCCCGCGCCGCCGAGCGCCGCGACGACGACCGCGAGGAACGCCGGCGTGTGGGTGACGCCGCGGTGGTCGAGAAACGGGATTCGCAGGTCGCAGTCCGGGAGCCGCGCGAGGGCGACCGCCCCGGCGGCGCCGACGACGGCCAGCGCCGGGTCGACCGCCAACAGCAGGTAGCCGACCGGCGCGTACACCAGCAGCGCCGCGCCGTAGTGGCCCGTCTTGTACACACCCGCCGGTCGACGACGGAAGGGAAGAAGCTGTATATCTGGCCTCGCAACGGCCGACATGGTCCTCGACCTCTTCGGGCCGTTCCTCATCCCCGGCGTGCTCTTCATTCTCGGGCTGGTCGGCTACATGGTGGTAGTGCTGTTGAACCGGTTCTGGAACGGCGAGGATTACCGTGCAGAGTAGAGAGCAGGGAACGAATTTTGGGGCCGCCGTCCGACCGACGGGTATGAGCGACGAGGCGATGGGGCGGTTCCCCGTCCCCGACGGCGACGACCTGCCCGAGGACGTCCGCGAGCGCATCGACGAGGAGACCGACCGCGCCGGCTTCACCCCGAACGTCTTCGAAGCCTTCGCCTACAAACCGAGTCACTTCCGGGCCTTTTTCGCCTATCACGACGCGCTCACCGAAGAGACGCCGCTGGCCCGCGAGGAGGTCGAGATGCTCGTCGTCACCGTCTCCGGCGTCAACGACTGTCTGTACTGCGTCGTCGCCCACGGGGCGCTGCTGCGGATCTTCGCGGAGGCGCCGACGCTCGCCGACCAGCTGGCGACCAACCACCGGACCGCGGACCTCTCGGAGCCCCACCGCGAGATGCTCGACTTCGCGGTGACGCTGACCGAGACGCCCGGTCGGGTCGACGGCGACGACCTCGAGGCGCTGCGGGCGGCCGGCTTCGGCGAGGAGGAGATCTGGGACATCGCGAGCGTCGTCTCGCTGTTCAACCTCTCCAACCGGATGGCAATTGTCGCCGACATGCGGCCGAACGAGGAGTTCTACGCGATGGGCCGCGACGACTGACGCCGCCGGCCGTGCGGCGGCGGGCGCGCACCTCTCCGGGGCCGAAGCGCGTCTTTCATACCCCCGGAGACATTAGTGAAGATAGATGCGCGTCGAGACGCTGGGCGAGGGAGAGCCGGAGGTGGCGGTCGTGGGGGCGATACACGGCGACGAGCCGTGCGGATCGGTCGCCGTGGAGTCGCTCGTCGACGCCAACTTAGCCGTCGAGCGGCCGGTGAAGCTCATCGTCGCCAACGAGCGGGCCATCGATGCGGGCGACCGGTACGTCGACGAGGACCTCAACCGGGCGTTTCCCGGCGGTCCCGACGCCGACACCCACGAGGGGCGGCTCGCCCACGAGCTGCTCGCCGAACTGCGCGGCTGCGAGATCCTGTCGCTGCACTCGACGCGGTCGTACGCCGCGCCCTTTGCGCTCGTCAACGAGATGGACGGCCACGCCCGGTCGATCTGTCCGTACCTCTCCGTGGAGGCGGTCGTCGAGACCGCCCAGTACAGCGAGGGCCGGCTCATCGCCTACCCGGACGTGGTCGAACTGGAGTGCGGCCTCCAGCGGTCGGCCGTCGCCGCCGAGAACGCCAAGTCGCTGGTCCGGGAGTTCCTGGTGGCGACGGGCGTGCTCGCGGGCGACGGCGAGCGGCCGCGGCACCACCCGCTGTCGGTGTTCCGGCTCGACCAGCGGATCCCGAAGGAGGCCGCCGACGGCTACGAGGTGTTCGTCGAGAACTTCGAGCGG
>PXSC01000156.1:9285-11134 GCA_003023535.1 Halobacteriales archaeon QS_9_70_65
TCGTCGAAGTCGGCGCCGGCGGGCTCGCAGAACTCGTGGCTCGGGCACTCGGTGTGCGGGCAGGGGCCGGCGAGTTCGGCCTTGCTACCGGCGTAGGCGACGTTCGAGGAGACGTTCACCAGAACGGGAGCGGGCTCGACCTCGACGGCGGTGACGCCAGTGTCGTGGACGGCACACTCCAGGGTGCCGGAATCGCGGACGCCGGTCACGCGGTAGCGGCGGTTCTCCGTCAGGTTGAGACACTGCTCGCGGTACGGACAGCCCTCGCAGGCGGGCGACTCGCCGCCGTAGACGAACTCCGTGCCCACCTCCGCGAGCCGCTCGCCGATGAGCGTGACCGTCGGCATGGACCCCCGCTACCACCGGCGGCGTGTTAAGTACGTCGGCACGTCGGCCGTCGGTACGCCGGCGTTACGCCCGGCGGCCGGTCAGTTCGTCCAACGCCTCGAGGTACCGCTCGCGCGGCACCTGGTACAGCGACCGGTAGTCGACGTCGCCGGCGGCGAACCGCCGGGTCAGCGTCTCGGCGGCCGAACGCGCCGCCGCGAAGCCGTCGTGGGCGTCCGGCTCGCGGCTGACCTCGGGCTCGAGGTACAGCGTCACCATCCAGGGGGCGTCGGGCGGGAGGTTGCGGGTGCCCTCGGGCCGGCGGGTCCGGCGGCCACGGGTGACGTACAGCGTCGGCAGACACGGCGCCGGGAACTCGCCGCCGTCGAAGACGTCGGGCCGGTAGGCGAGGACGACGCGGTCGTCTTCCGCGTTCCAGACCCGCCAGCCGTCGCCGAGGGCCGTCTCGTCCATGCCCGGCGTTCGGCGTCGGGGCGTATCAGCCTCCCGGTTCATAAATCGCGGTCGACGTTCCTCTGACACCGGCCGTCGTACACGAGGGAGAACCGTCGCAAGATTGCGTTTTTGCACCGATCGGCGGCTCCGAGTGAATGACTGTTGTCGCGAAGTTTTATAAAGGCAGAGGACAAACCTATTTCATAGTATCGGTAGGACTGTCCCCGCGTTCCGCTCCTGTCTCGCGTGTGCTCGCCGCTTCCCGCGATTCGGCGCACCGGACGGGTGTGGTACGTGTCGGCGTGGCACCTGACCGAGACCCTGGCCCCGCAGTCAGCCCGGTTCCGCCGGGTGGGACGTGTGAGCGTCCCCGTGATAGAATGAGCAACATGGAATCCCTCGAGGAACTCAGCAAGGAGTACAGGAACTCGATCCCGTCGGACCTCCGCGAGACGCGGTCGTTCGACTGGTATCTCGAATACGACGAGGAGGCGGGTGTCGTCGAGTACGAACTCGCCTCCGAGGACCCGCTCGGGGACGGCGAGAACACGTTCTACGGTCGGGTCATCCACGAGGCCATCCACGAGTTCATCAACAAGGTGAAATCCGGTGCCCGCGGGCTCGGTCCCGAAAAGCGCATCAAGCTGCTGCTCGGGCCGGTCGGCTCCGGGAAGTCCGACTTCGACCGCCAGATCCGGCGGTACTTCGAGGACTACACCACCCGCCGGGAGGGCCGGATGTACACCTTCCGCTGGACGGGGCTGTGCGACGTCCTGCCGGACCAGGACCCCGCCGACGACGTCGTCCGGTCGCCGATGAACCAGGACCCCATCGTGTTGCTGCCGCAGGAGCAGCGCGACGCGGTCATCGAGGACATCAACGCCGCGTTCGACGCCCCCTACACCATCCGCAACGAGCAGGCGCTCGATCCGGCGAGCGAGTTCTACATGGACGCCCTGCTGGAGCACTACGACGACGACCTCCAGACGGTGCTGGAAACCCACGTCGAGGTGGTCCGGCTGCTGGCCGACGAGAACAAGCGACAGGCCATCGAGACGTTCGAGCC
>PXSC01000157.1:0-2981 GCA_003023535.1 Halobacteriales archaeon QS_9_70_65
CAATGACTGTCCGAGACGGGCCCCGGGGCGACGACGAGCGGACGCCGCGACGGAACGGCCACGGCGAACCACCGGCCGACGTCGCGGTCGACGACGCCGAACTCGGGGCGGGCGCGACGGGCTCGGGCCGAACTCCGACCCCGGATCGGGCAGCGACGCGCGGCGAGCCGGCGGTCGAGGTCGAGGGACTCCGGAAACGGTTCGGCGAGGGCGACGACGCCGTCGTCGCCGTCGACGGGGTCTCCTTCGCCGTCGAGACCGGCTCCGTCGTCGGCCTGCTCGGCCCCAACGGCGCCGGCAAGACGACGCTCATCAAGTCGGTGCTGGGGATGGTGCTGCCCGACGCCGGAACGGTCAGGGTTCGCGGCGTCGACGTCGACGACCGGCCGCGGGCGGCCTACGCCAGCGTCGACGCGATGCTGGAGGGCGCCCGCAACGACTACTGGCGGCTCACCGTCCGGGAGAACCTGCGGTACTTCGCGGCGGTCGGCGGCGTCGACCCCGACGCCGTCGCCGACCGCCACGACCGCCTGCTCGACCAGCTCGGGCTGGCCGACCGGGCCGACACCCCCGTCCGGGAGCTCTCTCGCGGGATGAAACAGAAGGTGTCGCTGGCGAGCGTGCTGGCCGGCGGCGCCGAGGTGGTCTTCCTCGACGAGCCGACCCTCGGGCTCGACGTCGAGAGCTCCCGGATTCTCCAGCGGGAGCTCCGTCGACTCGCCGAGGCCGAAGGGCTGACGGTCCTCATCAGCAGTCACGACATGGACGCCATCGAGACGGTCTGCGACCGCGTGCTCGTGATGTCGGACGGCCAGGTCGTCGCCGACGACGACGTGGACGCGCTGCTGCGGCGGGCCTCGGCCGGCCGGGTCGCCGTCGCCAGCCCCGACCTCGACGACGCGACGGTGGCGTCGCTCCGCGAGCGGTTCGACGTCGCCGCCGTCGAGCCCCGCGACCACGCCCCCGGCGCACGGGTCGAGGTCGCGGCCGCCGGCGACGCAGTCTACGGACTGTTGGACCACCTCGAAGCGGCGGGCGTCACCCCCGAGCGGCTCCGGACCGTCGAGCCGGACCTCGAGGAGGTCTTCGTCGGCCTCACCGACCTGGAGGACGAGCCGTGAGCGCCGGCACCGACGGCCGCCGGGCCGGCTACTACCACCTCGCGCGGGCCGTCCTCCGGCGGGAGTTCCTGCTATTCGTCCGGTATCCCGCCGACGCCATCGGCGGGATCGTCATCTCGCTGTTCTTCTTCGGCGTGCTGTTCTACGGCGGCCGGATGCTCGCCGGGCAGGCGCTTTCGGACTCCATCGAAGGCATCGTCGTCGGCTACTTCCTGTGGACGCTGTCGGTCGGCGCCTACTCGTCGATCTCCAACGACATCGGCAGCGAACTCCAGTGGGGTACCCTCGAGCGGCACGTGATGACGCCGTTCGGCTTCGCGCCCGTCGCGCTGCTGAAGGGCGCCGCCAAGGTCGTCCGGACGTTCCTGTTATCGACGGTCATCCTGGCGGCGATGCTGCTCATCACCGGCACCACGCTCGAACTGCACGTCGTCACCGTCGCCGTCGTCGCGACGCTGAGCGTCCTCTCGGTGCTGGGGCTTGGCTTCGCCGCCGGCGGCGTCACCGTTCTCTACAAGCGCATCGGCAACTGGCTCAACCTCATCCAGTTCGGCTTCGTCGTCCTCGTGTCGGCACCCGTACTCGAGCTGCCGTGGCTGAAGGTGCTGCCGCTGGCCCACGGCAGCGCGCTGCTGCAACAGGCGATGGTCGACGGTGTCCGGCTGTGGCAGTTCCCGGCGGCCGACCTCGCGCTGCTGGTCGGCGTCGCCGTCGGCTACCTCGGCTTCGGCTACGCCGTCTTCCGGGCGGCGACCCGCCGCGCCCGCCGACTCGGCGTCCTCGGAGACTACTGACGCCCGACGGCTCGGCGACGACCGGCGACATTGATGATGGCCGGCGACACCGGCGGCTCTCCGGCGACGCGGCCGATAGAAAACCCGCGACGACTACTCGGCGAAGTAGCTGGTGAAGAACCCCGAGAGGAACGCTGACACCGCGACCGCGAGGGTGACCTCCGCGAGGTCGTACTCGTCGCCGTCGTCGGCGGCGGCGACCGTGGCGGCGACGCTGATTGCGACCGAGACGATACCGTTGACCGTGTGCTTGCGGAACGAGCCCATGCGCCGGCTTCGACGGCCACCGACAATAGGATTGTCCTCCCGGCCGGCCCTGCGGGACCCGACGATTCAACCGGCTGCGGGTCCTCGACCCGGTATGGCCGAACGCGTCCTCTCGGCGGTCGACCGCCGGAAGCTCGACGACGGCCCCGACGGGGCCTTCTACGACTCGCCGCGGTTCGTCACCCACGCCGACGACGGCTTCCTCGACCGCCTGACCGAACTGTACGCCGCGACAGTCCCCGCCGGCGGCCGGGTGTTCGACGCCATGAGCAGCTGGGTGTCGCATCTCCCGGACGACGACTACGAGCGGGTCGTCGGCCACGGGCTCAACGCCGCCGAACTGGAAGCGAACGACCGCCTCGACGAGTGGTTCGTCCGGAACCTCAACGAGGAACCGACGCTGCCGCTCGACGACCGGTCGATCGACGCCGTGCTGTGTGCGCTGTCGGTCCAGTACCTCCAGCACCCGGCGACGGTTTTCTCGGAGTTCGCCCGCGTGCTGGACGACGACGGGGTCGTCGTCGTGAGCTTCACGAACCGAATGTTCCCGACGAAGGCGGTGCGGGCCTGGCGGACGGCCTCGATGGACGGCCGCGAGAGGCTGGTCCGGTCGTACGTCGCGGCGACGGACCGCCTCGAGACGGTCCGAACCGTCGACGAGCGGCCGGACGACGACCCCTTCCGGGCGGTCGTCGCCCGCCGCTGACGCGGTCCGACCCGACAGTATTTACTGGGGAGAGAGTGGCGTCTTTCGGCGGTGATGACGACGTGTTCGGACGCCCCCTCCCGCTCGCTTCGT
>PXSC01000157.1:3012-4310 GCA_003023535.1 Halobacteriales archaeon QS_9_70_65
CGGTGTGCAGCGCTCGCTTCTCGTCTACGACGGCAGCAACGCCCTGTTCCGGGCCGCCGCCGCGGCGGTCACCGGCCGCTTCGAGGACGTCGAAGCCGTCCCGTGGGGCGCCGAGTCGGTGCAGGCGTTCCTCGAAGCGCAGTTCGGCGGCCGTCCCTTCGCGTTCATGTTCGTCGAGGCCGACGTCGTCCACGTCGGCGAGGAGACCGTCGCCCGGGTCCTGCGGCGGGGCGGCGCCGCCGACCCGGTCGTCGACGGGGGCCGGCGGGCCTACTCGGCGGTCGCCGGCCCGTTCACCGAGGCCGTCCACGGCCGCCGGGCGGCGGACCTCCACGGGACGTTCGATCTGGTACCGGAGGCGGCGGCGCACCTCGAGGGGCTCCGGCGGGTCCACGAGGTGCCCGTCCGGGAGCCCTAACCGGTGAGCGCGCGGTCGATGGCCCTCTCGACCGGCGTCCGGTCGATGGGGATGACGTTCTGGAGGTCCCGCTCGGGGTCGACCGTCACCGGGTGCCGCATGCTCTCGACCAGCGGCCGGGCGATGGCGTACTGGACGTCGGTCGTCAGCCGGAGCCAGTAGGAGGACAGTTCCGGCGACATCACCGGCACCGGGACGATGAGTACGCGCTTGCCCTTGGCGTCGGCCGTCTGCCGCAGCAACGATTGGTAGGACCACACCGACGGCGCGCCGATGTCGTAGGTACCGCCGCGGGTCGCCTCGGCGTCGAGTACGTCGACGAGGTAGGTGATGGCGTCGTCGGCGGCGACCGGCTGACAGGGCGTCCGGACCCACTTCGGGACCGTCATCACGGGCAGGCGGTCGGTGAGGTCGTCGACGATGCGGAAGCTGGTGCTGTCGGTGCCGATGATGATGGCCGCCCGCAGCACCGTCAGGTCGAACTCGCCGGCGCCGAGCACCGATTCGACTTCCCGGCGGGAGGCCAGATGCGGTGAGAGATCCCGCTCGTCGCCGCTGATGCCGCTGAGGTAGACCACCCGGTCGACGCCGGCCGCCGACGCCCGTTCGCGGAATCGGCGGGCGTAGGTCCGGTCCAGCTCCGCGAAGTTCTCGGCGGTCAGCGAGTGGATCAGGTAGTAGGCGGCGTCGACGCCCTCGCAGAGCCCCTCCAGCGTCCGCGGATCGCCGAGGTCGCCCTCGAACGGCTCGACGCCGTCCGGGAACTCCGCGCTGTCGGCGCTCCGGGAGAACGCCACCACCTCGTGGCCCGCCTCCAGCAGCGCCTCCACCAGTCGACTCCCGACGAACCCGGTCGCGCCGACGATGAGTACACGCACGA
>PXSC01000158.1 GCA_003023535.1 Halobacteriales archaeon QS_9_70_65
GGTCAGTCGTCCGCGGGGGTCTCGCCCCCGTCGGTGGCAACGACGTCCTCGGCGGACTGCTGCTGGCCCATCGGTTCGGGGCTGTGACACTGCCGGACGAGCCGCTTGGTCTCGGTCGGCGGTTCCGGCGTGGCGAGCGAGACGGCGATGGTGACGACGAACACCACCGGCGTCCCGACCAGCGCCGCGCCGATGGGCGGGACGTACTGTGCGTACACCGGCACGATGGCCGCGTCCGCGCCGCCGGCGACAGCACTCAGCGCGCCGATGTATTCCGGCAACACGTCGTTAACGATCGAGGTGATCCAGATGAGCAGGCCGACGGTCATGCCGGCGAGCGCACCCTGACGGTTGGTGTTTTCCCACCACAGCCCCAGGAAGAACATCGGGAACAGCACGATGCCGGCCAGCGAGAAGGCGTATCCCACGAGTTTGCCGATGAGCGCGGGCGGGTTGAACGCGGTGACGGTGACCAACGCGCCGATGGCGACGATGGTCAGCCGGCCGATGAGCACCTGCTGGCGCTGGGTGGCCTCGGGATTGATGAGTTCGGTGTAGATGTCGTGGGCGACCGCCGAGGAGGCGGTGATGAACAGCCCCGCGGTGGTCGCGATGGCGGCGGCCATTCCGCCGGCGGCGACCAGCCCGACGAACCACGACGGTAACCCTGCGAACTGCGCGGCCAGCACGACGATGACGTCGCTTTCGGCGCCGGTCATGCCGCCGTCGGCGTAGGCGCCGACCCCCTGGGTCGCCCCGTAGAGGTCGACGCCGAAGGCCGCCATCGCCGGCGCCGCCCAGTACAGCAGCAGGATGAAGAACAGTCCCCAGACGCACGACCAGCGGGCGGTTCGCTCGCTTTCGACCGTGTAGAACCGTACCAGCACGTGCGGCAGCCCGCAGGTGCCGAACACCAGCGAGAACGCCGTCGCGACCCAGACGTAGTAGCTCTCGCTTCTGAACGGCTCGGAGAACTGCCGCCCGAGTTCGTCG
The DNA here is from genome assembly GCA_003023535.1 of Halobacteriales archaeon QS_9_70_65. The sequence goes on from PXSC01000158.1 coordinate 994, forward strand.
ATGAGCGCGCCGTACTCCAGCGGCGGCATGACCGTCGAGTAGCCCTGCGTGAAGCCGACGACGTAGACGCCGGCCAGAAACGCCACGATGAGGATGACGTACTGGACGGCCATGTTCTTCGTCGCGCCCAGCATCCCCGACAGCACTAGGTAGCCGACGGTGATGGTCATCATCACGACGATCATCGGGACGATGTCCAGCCCGAAGACGTACTGTCCGACCAGCCCCATACCGCGGGCCTGTCCGACCGAGTAGACGTAGGCGATGAGCAGCGTCGTGAACGCCCCCAGCGCCCGCGCCGTCGAGGAGTTGAACCGGTCGCCGACGAAGTCCGGCGCGGTGTACTTTCCGAACCGCCGCATCTGGGCGGCCAGGAAGATGAGTAACACGAAGTAGCCGGTCGTCCAGCCGACGATGAACGCCAGCCCGTAGAAGCCGGCCAGCGCCACCAGCCCCGCCAGCCCGAGATACGAGGCGGCGGACATCCAGTTGGCGCCGATGGCCATTCCGTTCTCGACGTTGCCGATGCCGCGGCCGGCGACCCACATGCCCTCGGTGTCGGCCACCTTGAACACGTAGCCGATGACGAGAAACGACGCCATCATGAGAAAGACCATCGCCGCCGGAATCAGCTTAAACGAGATGTCCAGCGCCTCGGCCTGTAGGGGAATCACCGCTCGACACCCCCGTCGGCGGCGGCCGTCTCGCTGCCGGACTCTCGGGCGTCGACGGTCTCGTGGTCGATGCCGTACTTCCGGTCGAGCCGGTCGCGGGCCCGGGCGTAGACGGCCGCCAGCACCAGCGACCCCGTCGGCGCGCCGAGCGCAACGAGGAAGTAGTGCAGCGGGAAGCCGACGACCGGCACCCGCGTCGTCATCGCCTCCGGGGCGACGTACGTCGCCGTCACCGGCCCCCAGACGACGAGCACCCATACGAGGAACGTTCCCCAGACGAGCTTCAGGTGGTCCCGCATGAACGGCGTCGAGGGACGGAGGATGTTCACCTCCGACTCGAGGTAGTCGGTCCGTCGGTGCGCCTGTGCGGCCTGCGAGACGGTGCCGCCGTCCGTCTCGACGTCGGACGTCGCGGCTCCGTCGCGGTCGTGTCTGTCGTTATCTGCCATGATTTCGGTGAGTCGGCGTGGTCGCGGTCGGTCGAACGGCGGTACGGCGGCGGGGTCAGTCCCCCGTCACCTTCGCCTCGATGTCGTCGACGACGTCAGGGTTTCGGAGCGTGCTGGTGTTGCCCAGGTCGTCGCCGTTAGCGATGTCCTCCAGCAGCCGGCGCATGATCTTCCCGGAGCGGGTCTTCGGCAGCTCCGGCGTGAAGATGACCTCCTCGGGGCGGGCGATGGGGCCGATGGCCTCCTCGACGCCCCCGATTATGGCTGCCTCCATCTCCTCGTCCTCCTCGTAGCCGTCCTCGAGGATGACGTATGTGTAGACGACCTCGCCTTTCACCTCGTGGTCGCCGCCGACGGCGGCGGCCTCGGCGACGCCCTCGACGTCGACGACCGCCGACTCGATCTCCATCGTTCCCAGCCGGTGGCCGGAGACGTTGACGACGTCGTCGACGCGGCCGAGAACGGTGATATAGCCGTCGTCGTCGATCTTCGCGCCGTCCTCGGGGAAGTAGACCCACTCGTCGTTCTCGGGATCGGAGTAGGCGTCCCAGTACTCCTCGATGAACCGCTCGTCGTTTTTGTACAGTGTCCGCAACATCCCGGGCCACGGCCGGTCGACGGTGAGGTAGCCGGCCTCGCCGGGGGCGACCTCCTCGCCGTCGGCGTCGACGACACGGGCGTCGACGCCCGGCAGCGGCGGCCCCGCCGATCCGGGCTTCATCGTCCCGATCCCCGGCAGCGTCGTGATCATCATGCCGCCGGTTTCGGTCTGCCACCAGGTGTCGACGACCGGGCAGGACTCGTCGCCGATGTGCCTGTAGTACCACTTCCAGGCCTTCGGGTTGATGGGCTCGCCGACCGTCCGGTGTACAGCTGGGTGACGTCGTAGCCGTCGACGAGCTCCCACAGCCGGTCGTTGTCGGGGTGGTCCGGCGTCCCCTCGTACATGACCGTCGTCGTGCCGAGCGCCAGCGGCCCGTAGACGATGTAGGAGTGACCGGTGATCCAGCCGATGTCGGCCGCACACCAGTAGGTGTCCTCGGGCTTGACGTCCAAAACGGCGTGCGAGGTCCAGGACACGTACGAGAGGTAGCCGCCGGTGGTGTGCTTGACGCCCTTCGGTTCGCCGGTCGTCCCCGAGGTGTACATCAGGAACAGCATATCCTCGGCGTCGCGGACGACGGGGTCGACCTCGGCGCCGGCGTGGTCGGCGACGAGGTCGTCGTAGTCGAACTGGTCGTCACCGAGGTCGTGGTCGTGGTCGTCGCCGAGCCGGTCGACCACCACGGTCGTCGTCCCGTGGTCGACGCCCGCGAGGCCGTCGTCGGCCTTCGAGAGGTGGTCCAGGGCGTCGCCGCGGCGGTAGTAGCCGTCGCAGGTGATCAGGAACTGCGAGTCGGCGGCGTTCATCCGCGTCGCCAGCGCGTCGGCGGAGAAGCCGGCGAACACCACCGAGTGTGGCGCGCCGATGCGGGCGCACGCCAGCATCGCGGCCGGCAGCTCGGGAACCATCGGCATGTACATCGTCACGACGTCGTCCTCCTCGACGCCGAGGTCGCGCAGCGCGGCCGCGAATTCGTTGACCTCGCGGTGGAGTTCCGCGTAGCTGAACTCCCGGGTGTCGCCCGGTTCGCCCTCCCACCGGATGGCGAGTTCGTCGCCGCGAGAGTCGAGATGCCGGTCGAGGCAGTTGTACGAGGCGTTCAGCTCGCCGCCGACGAACCACTCGTAGAACGGCTCGTCGTCGTCGACCAGCACCTCGTCGTAGTCGGTCTCCCAGTCGACGAGGTCGGCGGCCCGCTCCCAACAGCCCGGCCAGTCGTCCTCGAACTCCTCGTATATCGAGGGGTCGGAGACGTTGGCCTGTTCGACGAACTCCGCGGGCGGCTCGAACGCCTCCTGCTCGGCCAGCCGAGCCTCCAGCTGTGTTTCCTCCGAGTCGGACATACCATCCGTTACACGGAAGCCGGCCGTAATAAACGGGTCGCCTGGACGTACCAAACGTCCGCCTTCGCCGACCCGGCGCCGACCCGGACGCGTAAGTGGTTTGCCGGCGCCGCCCCCAGTCGGCCGTGTGACGCGCGCCCGGACCGTCCTCGTCGCCGGCACCGCCAGCCACGTCGGCAAGTCGACCGTCGCGGCCGGGCTCTGCCGGCTGCTGGCCGACTTCGGCGAGGTCGGTGTCTCCCAGTACGTCCAGGCCCGCGCCGCCCGGACGCCGGCGACGACCGACCACAACCCCGTGCTGTTGAAACCCCGCGGCGACGGCGAGTCACAGCTCGTCCTCGACGGCGAGGCCGTCGCCCACGTCGCGGCCGGCGACTACTATGAGACCCACTGGGAGCGGGCCCGCGCGACCGCCGCGGCGGCCCACGACCGGCTGGCCCGCGACCACGACGTCGTCGTCGCCGAGGGCGCCGGCTCCGTCGCCGAGATCAACCTCCAGCACCGCGACCTCGCGAACCTCGAGACCGCCCGATTCGCCGACGCCGACGTGCTGCTCGTCGGCGACATCGAACGCGGCGGCGTCTTCGCCTCGCTGATCGGCGCGCTCGAGCTCGTCCCGGACGACGTCCGCGAGCGGGTCGCCGGCGCCGTCATCACCAAGTTCCGCGGCGACCGCGCGGTTCTCGAACCCGGACTCGAGGAGTTCGAGGCCCGCACCGGCGTCCCGGTGGTCGGCGTCCTGCCGCACGACGACCCGGGGCTCCCCGAGGAGGACAGCCTCGGGATTCCGGACCGCGGGGAGACGGGCGTCCTCGGCGCCGACGACGGCGTCGACGACGCCCGGACCGTGACGGTCGCCGTCCCCCGGCTCCCGCGGGCCTCGAACGTCACCGACGTCGAGCCGCTGGCGCGGGTCCCGGGCGTCCGGGTCCGGTTCCAGCCGCTCGAGGCCCCGCCCTCGGCCGACGCCGTCCTGCTGACGGGCACGAAGAACACCGCCGACGACGCCGTCGCCGCCCGGGAGGCGGGGCTCTTCGAGGAGCTGCGGGCCTTCGACGGCCCCGTCGTCGGGCTCTGCGGCGGCTACCAGTTGCTCGGCGAGCGGCTCGTCGGCGCCGCCATCGAGTCGACCGGCGACGTCGACCTGGTTCCCGGCGCCGGGCTCCTGCCGGTGGAGACGCGCTTCTCGGCGAACAAGACCGTCGCCGCCGTCGAGCGGGACCTCCGCGGCTGTGGGCCGCTGGCCGGCGCCGACGGGCCGGTCGTCGGCTACGAGATCCACATGGGCGACAGCCGCCTCCTCGGCGACGCCGACCGGCCCTTCGACGGCGAGGGCGCCGCCCGCGGCGACGTCCTCGGCACGTACCTCCACGGGCTGTTCGAGAACCGCCACGCCCGGGCGGCGTTCGTCGAGCGGGTCTACGAGTCGGCCGGACAGCAGCGACCGGCGGCGGCCCACGAGCGGCCGTCGCCGCACGATGCCGCTGCCGCCCTCGTCGCCGACCTCGACCTCGACCCGCTGGGGCTGTGACCGCCGGCGGCGGTGCCGGCTCCCCCAACGCTATGTTCTCGCAGGCGAACGTCCGCCCATGTCCGAGCAGTTCGGCAATCGGAAGCTCAACCGCGTGTACCGCGAGGGAATGTTCGACGGCGAGACGCCGGAGTTCCCGGCCGGCTACGAGGATCTGCGCGAGCGGGCCCACGAGGCGATGAGCGAGGAGGCCCGCGCCTACGTTCACGGCGGCGCCGGCGCCGAGCAGACGTTCCGCGACGAGCAGGACTTCTCGGAGTGGCGGATCGTCCCCCGGATGCTGCAGGGCGTCGCCGACCGCGACCTGACGACGGAGGTGCTCGGCCAGGAGATCGACTACCCGACGATGGTGACGCCGCTGGGCGTCCAGGGGATGGTCCACGAGGAGGGCGAACTCGCGACGGCGGCCGCCTGCGACGAGCTGAACGTCCCGTTCGTCCTCTCGTCGCTGTCCTCGAACTCGATGGAGGACGTCTCGGAGGCGCTGGGCGACACCCCGAAGTGGTTCCAGTTCTACTGGTCCAGCGACGAGGCCATCGCCCGCTCGTTTCTCGACCGCGCCGAGGACGCGGATTACGACGCGATCGTCGTCACCGTCGACGCGCCGACGCTGGGGTGGCGCGAACGCCTCATCGACCGCGGCTACTACCCGTTCCTCGACGGCCACGGCATCGCCAACTACTTTTCCGACCCCGCCTTCCGGGACCAGCTCGAGGACCCGCCCGAGGCGGACCCACAGGCCGCCGTCGACCACTTCCTCGATATCTTCGGGGACTCCTCGCTGACGTGGGACGACCTGGAGTTCGTCTTCGAGCACACCGACCTGCCCGTCCTGATCAAAGGGGTGCTCCACCCCGACGACGCCCGTCGCGCCGTCGCGGCCGGCGCCGACGGCGTCGGCGTCTCCACCCACGGCGGCCGCCAGGTCGACGGCTCCATCACCGCCCTGGAGGCGCTGCCGGGAATCGTCGAGGCGGTCGGCGACGAGGCGACCGTCACCTTCGACTCCGGAATCCGCCGCGGGTCGGACGTCTACAAGGCGCTGGCGCTCGGCGCCGACGCCTGCCTCGTGGGCCGGCCGTTCGTCTACGGGCTGGCGCTGGGCGGCGCCGACGGCGTCCATCACGTCCTGGAGAACCTCATCGCCAACTTCGACCTGACCCGCCGTGAGGGCGTCGTAGAACCGTTCTGGACGTCGACGAGGGCTCAGTCGACGTGAGCCGGTGGTCCGAAGGTTGCGTAACCCCCTCCACATTTATATCGTGATCGGCCCGCCGGAACTTTTATTCTCCGTCCGGAGAAGAATCGGACCGTGAGCAGCAGGCCGGTTCTCGATCCGTTGCGACGACCGGACCCGGTGGCCGGTATCGCGTCTGCTGGATTCGTGCTCGGCACCGTACTGACGCTTCTCCCCTTCGTGACCGGGACCAGCACCCTCGCGGCGTGTGACTTCGGTGGGGCCGTCTACGGCCGCGCCTACGACCTCGTCGGGATTTACCCCCCTGGATACAGCGTCCGAATCGCGTGGAACGAGATGATGGTCTACTGGTCCGATGGATGTAATGGCCACGTTAGTTCGCTGTGGCCCTCCGTCGTCGGAATCGCGTTTCTTGCGGCAGCAGCGGTCATTTCCTACCGATTACATACGTAGAATGTCCCCGGAGCCACGAAAGTAGAGCTGACCACCCTCCGAACGGAATCGATGGTTGCCGAATCGAACCCCCGTACGTACCCTCACACTTCGCCGACGCTGACGTAGAACGGGACGGTCTCCTTCCGCCGATACTCCTCCGCCCGCAACTGCCGGACGGCCGCCCGGCCCATCTCGCGCCACTCCCGCCGGAGGGCGTCCAGCTCCTCGTCGGTGCCGGCCATCGTCGGCCGCCGTTCCCGGAGCCCGGCGCCGCTTGCCTTCCGGGTGACGGCCTCGATGTCGGCTTCGGAGTACGGCGGGTCGACGACGAGCGTCCGGTCGTATCGCGCGGTGGTGACGCTCGACAGCCCCTCGGCGCGGAGCAGATCGGCCGCGTCGGCGCCCAGCGCGACGTCCGTCTCGACGCCCGCGAGGTACCGTTCGCGGGCTCGGGCCGCCAGCCGGCTCTCGGCGTCGACCGTCGACCGTACGGAGACGGCGGCGTTGTCCGGCTCGATGCAGGCGACCCGCCCGCTCGCCACGCGGGCGAACTCCCGGACGGCCCGCCCGGGGTCGGGCAGGTTGATGAGCAGCGCCTGACAGACCACCGCGTCGACGCTCCCGTCGGCGAAGGGCAGGCGGTAGGCGTCGCCGCGGACGACGGGACCCTCGAGTTCGGCCAGCAGCGCGGGGTCGCGGTCGCAGCCGATCACTTCGCCGGGGCACTCCTCGCGGAGGACGCGGGTCAGCGCGCCCTCGCCGCACCCGACGTCGAGGACGCGGTCGCATTCCGACAGCCCCAGCGGCTCCAGCGCCGCCCGGCCGTCGGCCCACATGCCGTCGCGCGTCCGCCGGAGGTAGTCCGCGGAGAACCGACGCATCGGTGGCGGTTGTGCGTCGCGGCGAATAAAAGACGTGTCGCGCGGCCGGCGGGGATCACCCGACGCCGGACCTCGTCAGCGCCGCCTGGTAGTGCGGCGTCCGGGGGTCGCCCCGGCGGACGTCGGCCACCTGCCAGCCCGTCTCCTCGGCCGTCGCCCGCAGTCGGTCGGGTCCGGCGAGCCGGAACGAGAGGGTCTCGCCGACCTCGCCCTCGTAGATCTGGTGGTAGCACCGTCGGGCGACGCCGGCCTCGGGGTCGGGTCGGTGGCCGAACAGCTCCGGCGCGCGCTCGTGGCCGGGGTCGAAGCCGTCGAGGACGACGGTTCCGTCGCGGGTCGTGACGGCCGTCAGGTCCGCGAGGAACCGCCGCAGCCCGGCTGGCGAGTCCGCCAGACACGCCTGGGTGCCCCTGGCGAAGACCGACCGGAAGCGGCCGGGGTCGAAGACGGCCCGTAGCGAGAACATGTCGGCTCGACGGGCGTCGTCGCCGCCGCGGTCGTCCATCACCGCGACGAGATGGCGGCTGACGTCGGTCGCGACCGTCTCGAGGCGCTCTTGGAAATACAGTGCGTGCCGGCCGGCGCCGGCGCCGACCTCGAGCAGCGGGCCCGCGAGCCACGATTCGACCCACTCGAGGCTCGGACCGTCCGGTCGCTCGAAGTAGAATCGCTCTATCGGGTGCTCGCGGATCGCCCCGCCGTCGCGGTCCACGAGCGGGTGTGTCCGCTCGCCGCGGTGGTGGTCGCGTACCGCTCGCCCGAACGGGTCCGGTTCCATGGTCGGGGCGGCGACCGAAGAGAATGTGAAATTGTCTGATGTGTGGTGCCTAACAACGTGTTACACGATAGCACGGAAGAGGGGTCGCGCCTGTCGCCGACTACCCTTCGTACAGCTCCCGGACGCGGTCGATGTTCCACTCGTAGGAGCGGTCGTTCTCCGTCGGCGTCTCCAGGACGAACGGCACGCCCTCGACGGCGTCGTGGTTGACGAACGCGCGCATACCCGCCTCGCCGATCTCGCCCTCGCCGACGTGGGCGTGCTCGTCCTTGTTGGTGCCGCAGGCGTGTTTGGAGTCGTTGAGGTGGACGCAGGCGAGGTGCTCGAGGCCGACGACGTCGTCGAACTCGGCGAAGGTTTCG
>PXSC01000159.1 GCA_003023535.1 Halobacteriales archaeon QS_9_70_65
TCGACGTCCTCCTGCGAGCGGGAGGTGACGACGACGTTCGCCCCCTCGTCGGCGAACCGCTTTGCGGTCACCTCGCCGATGCCCTGGCTCGAGCCGGTGATCACCGCGGTCTTGCCCGCGACGCTGTACTGGCTCAGCACCGCCGCTCACGCGCCTCGACGACGCCCGTGGATACAGGTACCATACCCCGACGTTTCGGGTCGGCGCTCATAAAGGTAGCCACGGCCGCCGGGTACTGAACAATGGAAGGCAAGAGGCGGCCGCGGTAAAACGAAGTCTTATGTCTCGGGGACGTCACCTTCCGGCGAATGAAGTCTCGGAGCGAACAGGGCCGCGTCCACCGGCTCGCCTTCGACGTCGACTGGCCGCCCGGCCACGTCGCCTGCTATCTGGCGGACGGCCCGGAGCCGATCCTCGTCGACGCCGCGACGCCGGACCGCGAGGCGGCCTTCCGCGACCGGCTGGCCGACCTCGATTTCGACCCCGGCGACGTCGAACACGTCATCGTCACCCATCCCCACGTCGACCACATCGGCCAGGTGCCGACGGTGCTGGCCGAGGGCGACCCGACCGTCTACGCGCCGGCGGGCGTTCGCGAACGGTTCGCCCGCGACCCCGACGACCTGGCGGCCCGGGTCCGGCGCAACTGCGTCGCCGCGGGCTTCCCCGAGGACATGCGGGAAACCGCCGTCGAGATGGCCGTCGACTCCCTGCAGCGGGACTCGGCGCTGCTGAACCCCGACCGCGTGGACGTCTGGCTCGACCCCGGCGAGCGGGCGACCGTCGGCGGCCTCGCCGTCGAGGCGGTGCACGTCCCCGGCCACCAGGCCGACCACCTCGGTTACCGGACCGAAATCGACGGCGAGACCGCTCTGCTGGCCGGCGACGTGGGCATCGAGCCGTTCCGCCCGGTCGTGATGCACGACGGCCTCGACGACGGCCACCGGGAGGCGTTCGACGCCTTCGACGACGCCCTCGACCGGCTGGCGGCCCTCGACGTCGATCGCGTCTATCCCGGCCACGGCCCCGTCCACGACGACCTCGCGGGGGTCGTCGAGCGGGACCGCCGCAGCCTCGCCGACCGCCTCGAGAATGTCCGCGACCTCGTCGCCGACGGTCACGCCACCGTGCCGGCAGTCGCGATGGCCCTCGCCGGCGACCGCGACGTCAAGTACCTCGTTCCGGAGACGATGAGCGCGCTGGCGCACCTCGAGCGGACGGGCGCCGTGACGAGCGAGACCGTCGACGGCGTCCGCCGCTACGACGCGTGAGCAACCCTCACTACGAGGCCGTCCTGTGGGACATCGGGGGCGTGCTGGTCGAGTTGGCGTCGGTCCGGGCGGGCTACGCCGCCTTCGTCGCCGAGCTCGCCGACGCCCACGACCTCGACCGCGAGGCCGCACTCGCAACCTGGCGGGAGACCCTCGGCGAGCACTTCCGCGGCCGCGAGGGAACGGCGTACCGGCCCGCCCGCGAGGGCTACCGGACGGCGACGGCGGCGCTGTTCGACGGCGACCCGCCGGACGGCTGGGAGCGGACCTTCGAGCGGGCGGCCGGTGCCGCCCTCCGGCCGGTCGACGGCGCCGTTGAAACCGTCGAGCGGCTCGCGGACCGCGACGTCGCACAGGCGATCGTCTCCGACATCGACACCCGGGAGGCCGAAAACGCCCTGGCGACGCTCGGCGTCCGGGACCGGATGGCCCACGTCACCACCTCCGAGGCGGTCGGCTTCACCAAGCCCGACGAGCGGATGTTCCGGGACGCCCTCACGGCGCTGGACGTCGCGCCAGATGCGGCGCTGATGGTCGGCGACCGCTACGAGCACGACGTCGCCGGCGCCGCCGCGGTCGGGATCGACGCCGCCGCCTTCGGCGCCGACGCCCGGGGGCCGGCGGCGACCCACGAACTCGACGACCTCCGGGACCTGCCCGATATCGTGGCGGGCCGGGGGGCCTGAACCGCCCGCCCATCGTCGTCGGAACGCTTAACGGCCGACCAACGAACATCCCCCCACGATGGACCTTGGACTCGACGACAGGACCGCGCTCGTGACGGGCGGGGCCGGACGCATCGGAAGCGAGGACTGCCGCGTGCTCGCCGCGGAGGGCGCCGAGGTGATCGTTCTCGACGTGGCGCTGGAGAAGGCCGAAAACGTCGTCAGCGAGGTCGAGACGGACCTCGACGGCACCGCCCACGCCGTCGAGTGCGATCTCACCGACCGCGAGGACGTCGCCGACACCGTCGCCGCCATCGAGGCGGAGACCGGCGGCGTCGACGTGCTGGTGAACAACGCCGGCATGGTCGACGCCCGCGACAGAATCGAGGACTTCGACGACGACACCTGGGACCGCGACCTCTCGGTGAACCTGACGGGCGCCTACAACGTCACCCGCGAGGTCTACCCCCGGATGAAGGAACGCGAGTGGGGCCGCATCATCAGCATGTCCTCGATGGCCGGCTGGCAGGGCGGCTTCGGCCAGCTGTCGTACGCGGCGACGAAGGCCGGGCTCATCGGCTTCGGCAAGACCCTCGCCTTGGAGGGCGCCCAGCACGGCGTCACCTCCAACGTCATCGCGCCCAGCATCGTCGTCGACCAGCTGGCGGAGCTGCCGATCGACCAGCTCGAGGAGGTCGACGAGCACTTCGCCCGCATCGCGAAGGCGACCCCGATGCGGAAGGATGCGGAAGCTCGGCACCGAGGCCGACGTCGCCAACCTCGTGGCGTACCTCGCAAGCGAGCAGGCCAGTTACGTCACCGGCCAGGTCATCGGCGTCACCGGCGGTATCGACCTGTTCACGTTCTGATTCCGACGGCGGACGAGCCGAGGACAGATTATTACCGGCGGCGGCCGCCAGATCCACGTATGAGTGGGGCGTTACCCTCCGAACGGTCCCCGGCGGAGCGGCTCAAGAGCTACTTCGTGACCGGCGCGGTGCTCGTGATTCCGGCGCTGCTGACGGTCGGCATCGCGGCCTTCGTCTTCCAGTTCCTCTCGGGCTACCTCGCGCCGGTGGCCTCGAAAATCGGTGGGGTCGTCGGCGTCAAGGGGGTCCCCGCGGACCTGCTGACCCTCCTTCTGGCACTGGCGGTCGTCGGGCTGCTCGGGGCGGCCGTCGAGACGCTGCCGTACGGCTCGACGGCGGCGGACCTCTTCCACCGGGCCGTCGAGTCGATTCCGGGCGTCGGCAACGTCTACGGCGGCTTCCGGGAGATGAGCGAGACCGTCGCCGACGGCGAGGAGAGCTTCCGGGACGTGAAGCTCGTCGAGTACCCCAGCGAGGGCTCCTACACGATGGCCTTCGTCACCGCCGACGCCCCGGAGTACCTCGAGCAGAGCGTCGACCACGCCGAGGAGGGGATGATGAGCCTCTTCCTCCCGATGGGTCCCAACCCCGTGATGGGCGGGTTCGTCATCTACGTCTCCCGCGACCGAGTCCACGACATCGACATCGGCGTCGAAGAGGGGCTGCAGGCCATCATCACCAGCGGCGTGACGATAAGTGACGACGGCGACGAGCCGGACATCGGCGGGCGGATGCGCGAACGCATCGAGGAGGCCTGATTCGGGACTCGACGACGTGCACGAGGAGATATGTATTTTGACGAATCAGTACGCACTGTAAACAATGCCCTCTTCACTAACACGCGTAGATGGCTATCAGTCCTCGGTAGCATCCGCCGAGCGGGGCGTTCGAAGAATGCCCCCGAGGCGGTTCTCGCTGACGAGGCCGAAGGCCGAGTCAGCGTAGCGCGCGCGGACTAACGCGACGCCGGAGGCGTCGCGGCAGGAGCACGCGCGCATATTTTCCCCACGTTTTTGCCGCGAGCCGGTGTTCGCCGCCTTCCGGCGGCGAACCCGCGCTCGCGTGCAAAAAGTGGTTTCAGAACGTAGGGAGGTTCTCCAGTTCGTCCGCGTGCTCGTCGGCGCCGTCGAAGGCCTCGCGGGCGATGACGCGCTGGTGGACCTCGTCGGCGCCGTCGACGATCCGGAAGGCCCGGACGGCCTCGTAGAAGTCCGCCAGCGGCAGGTCCCGGGAGATGCCGGCGCCGCCGCAGCACTGCACCGCCAAGTCGATGGCCTCCGCGGCGACGTTGGCGGTAAACAGCTTCGACATCGAGACCGGCACGCGGGCCTGGTTGCCGCGGTCGAGTTCCTCGGCGGCGTGTCGCACCATCGTCCGGGCGGCGTGGAGCCGCGTCTCCGCGTCCGCGATGTCGTACCGGAGGGACTGCTTTTCCGACAGCGTCGAGCCGAACGCCTCCCGGTCGGCCGAGCAGGTTCTCTTCGGGAACCCGGACGCCGTCGAAGCGGAACTCGGCGTGGCCGTGGCCGTCGAGGTCCGGCCCCAGGTGCGGGATGTCCCGTACCAGCTCGACGCCGTCGGCATCGGTCGGCACCAGCAAGATGGACGCGCCCTCGTACGGGTGGACGTCCGGGTCGGTGACGGCCATCACCAGCAGGACGTCGGCGTGGCTTCCCTGTGTGGTCCACCACTTGTGGCCGTCGATGACGTATTCGTCGCCGTCCCGCGCCGCCCTGGGCGGCGCGGAACTCGTCGAGCTTTGCTCGGCGGTGTCCCGCGTCGCCTCGGGCGACGCGGGGCTCGCCGGGCTCTCCCCGGTGGCGTCCTGCTGTGCCTCCGGCACTGCAGGGCTCGTCGAGTTCCGCTCGACGGCGTCCTTCTCGGCGGTCGTGGCGAGCATCTTCGGGTCCGAGCCGCCGCCCTGCCGCGGCTCGGTCATGGCGAACCCCGACCGGATCTCCCCGGCGACCAGCGGCTCTAACCACTCTTCCTTCTGGCGTTCGGTGCCGACGAGTTCGAGGGTGTGCATGTTGCCCTCGTCGGGGGCGTCGACCCGCATGGCCGCCGCACCGAGCAGCGACCGGCCAGCTTCCTCGAACAGCGGCAGTACGTCCCGGAGGTCGTAGCCCATGCCGCCGTGGGTTTCGTCGATCTGCGGGCAGTAGAGTTCCCGGCGGCGGGCCTCCTCGCGCAGCTCCGCGATGACGTCCTCGCCGACCGGGCCGTCGCCCAGGTGGTCGCGTTCGGCCGGGATGACGACCTCGTCGACGAACGCGCGGGCCCGCGCGGCCAGCTCCGTTGCCGTCGGGGAGTCGTGGTACTTCATACCACTGCTTCGTGGCACAGCGATGTAAATGAGGGGTCCGACGACCCCCGGTGGCGGCGGATATATACGTGTGGCTGGCGCACGGTGGCTTACGATGTTAGTCCGCGGAGCGTGGTGCCGGTGACCGGCGCCGACTACTTCGACCGCATCGTCGACGAGGCGGCGCTGCGGTCGTACCTCGCCGACGAGCTGGGGCCGGCCGACCGCTTCGAGGTCCGCCACCACCGGCAGGGCCACTCCAACGAGACGCTGTTCGTCACCTGGGGCGACCGCGAGCTGGTCGTCCGGCGGCCGCCGCCGGGCGAGACGGCCGACAACGCCCACGACGTCCTCCGGGAGTACCGCGTCGTCGACGCCCTCCAGGACACCGACGTCCGGGTGCCGGCGACGGTGCTGGCCTGTGACGACCACGACGTCATCGGCAGCGACTTCTACGCGATGGAGCGGGCCGACGGCGACGTGTTGCGGGACGCCGAGCCCGACCGCTTCGCCGACCCCGCCTCCCGCGAGCGGGTCGGCGTCGAGCTGGTCGACCGCCTCGCGGAGATCCACGCCGTCGATTACGACGCCGTCGGCCTCGAACACGGCGACTTCGGCTACCCGCCCGGGTTCACCGAGCGGCAGGTCCGGCGGTGGTCCGAGCAGCTGACCTGGGCGTTCGAGGTCACCGCCGACGAGCGGGAGGTCGAGACCCTGTACGACGTGATGAGTTGGCTGTACGACAACGCTCCCGACGACGACGAGTACCCCTCGACGTTGGTCCACGGCGACTACAAGCTGGACAACGTGATGTTCGGGCCGGGCGAGGACCCCGAGATAGCGGCGATCTTCGACTGGGAGATGTCGACGCTCGGGGACCCGTTCACCGACCTCGGCTGGCTGCTGTCGTACTGGTGGGAGCCGACGGACCCCGAGCCGCCGACGTCGACGCTGGCGGCGACGTTCACCGAGCGGGACGGTTACCCGACCCGTCGGGAGCTGATCGACCGCTACGAACGGCGGACCGGCTTCGTCTTCGACGACGCGCGGTTCTACTGGGTGCTCGCGGTGTACAAGCTGGCCGGCCTCGGGGAGATGTTCTTCCGCCGACATCTCGAGGGCAACGCCGACGACCCGATGTATCCGAAGATGCGGGAGGCGGTTCCGGCGCTGGCCGAGCGGGCGCGGATGATACGCGACGGCGAAATCGAACTGTAGCCTGCCCGCCCGCCGGCGGCTTCACCGACCGAGAACGCCGGCGCCGTGCTTTGCGATACCGACCACACTCGTCTCGTCTGAGCGGCGCACTCGCCGACGTGGTGGTGCGAGCGGTGACAGGGGCCGAAGGGGTCGATCCCGACCGGGTGCCGGAGTTCCGTCGTCGCGTCGACTGCGAGACCCTCGCCCACCTGGCCGCCCGCGGACCCGGGGTCCGTGCGCCATCATTCGATTCCGGGGTCACGTGGTAATGGTCACCAGCAGTGAAGTCGTCTCAGTGGACGGTACGAGGCGAGCCGTCCGGACCCGACGCCCGGGTCACTCCGGGAGCCGAACGGGGTCGCTCCGGTGAAGCGGCCCGGACCCCGACCCGGCGTCGTGACCCGAATCGCCGGCTTATATGTCGTCGCCGGCTCTGTAAGATGACATGGAGATCCCGGGCGTCGTCTGGCGACTGCTGCTGCTTGCCGGCGTCGCCGTGTCGCTGGCGGCGATCGTCGCCGTCGCGCGGCCCGGCGGCCGGTGGGGCCTCGTCGCACGGCGACGACTGGTCTTGGGGGTTCCGTGGGGGACGCTGCTGGCCGCCGCCGGAATCGTCGGCTTCTACCTCGTCGTCCAGAACGGCCTCGCCACCCCCCGCGACCCGGTCGTCATCCCGTTCCGGGCGTGGGGGTACTTCTACCCGACGGGGATGG
>PXSC01000160.1 GCA_003023535.1 Halobacteriales archaeon QS_9_70_65
GTCCGTCGACGACGTCCCGCATCGGAACGAGCCCCGCCGTCGAGAACACCGGCGTGTCCGGGTCCACGCAGGCCCACCCCTCGTTCATCACCTTCGTCAGCTTCTGCGGCGCGAAGTAGTACGCCTCCTTCCGCAAGAGTTCGAGAATCTCGCCCTGCCACTCCTCGTAGTCGGTCGCCCGCCCGGAGTCGTCGTCGTAGGCCTTCCCGTGGGCCGCCAGAAACGCCAGGACGTCCTTCTCCGGCTCCGGCGGGAACGTCGGCCCGCCGTCGTCGTCGCTCATCTCGTCGACGAACTCCTCGTCGAACACCTCTCGGCGAACGTCCTCCGAGAGGTCCATCTCCTCGAGCTTCTCGGCGAACTCCTCCGGGGTGGCGGCGTCGTCCTGCCACTCCTGGGCCGTCGAGAACTCCCGGTGCTGGTCGACGTTGTCCTCCAGACACAGCACGTGATCGATCCACTCCTCGACGGCCTCCCGGGAGATCTCCGGGTCGTCCATGTACTCGGCGACGGTCTCGGAGTGCCGCTCCAACATCGCGGCGGCGTCCGGCGACGCGCCGAACATCCGGAACCACTCGTTGTTCTTGAAGAAGTCCGCGTGGGCTTCGACGTGGGTGATGACCGCCTTTTGATCCGCCATGTCGTTGGATTCCTGCAGGAAGGCGTTGGAGGGGTCGTCGTTGTTGACGATCTCGAAGGCCTTCCCGCCGAGGAACTGGGTCTGTTTCTGCTGGCGGTCGTAGCCCATCCCCCACCGCCAGTGGGGGTAGCGGTGCTGGAAGCCGCCGTAGGCGATCAGTTCGTTCATCTCGTCGTAGTCGATCACCCAGTAGTTGACGTCGAAGGGGTCGAGCCCGAGCTTCTCGGCCAGCCGGTTGGCCTCCCGGGCCGGCTCCTCCAGCTCCTCGGCGATGCGCTGCTTTCTGATGCGATCGTCGGTGCTCATGACTCGTCGTCCTCCGTGCTGAGGATGGTGTAGATCGCGTCGACGACGTCCTCCGGGCCGTTGACGTAGGCGACGGCGACGTTACCCCGCTCGTCGAAGTGGTCGTCGACCTCCTTTGCGTGCGTGGCGTTGATGGCGTTGCCCGATGGCTGCGTTTCCACGTAGGCGTGGAGGTTCGCCGGGATCTCCGCCATCATCGGGATGACGTTCTTCTCGGTGTCGTTCGAGGAGTTCTCCGAGTCGCCCGCGGCGAACACGTAGCGGTTCCACTCGCTCCAGGGGTACCGCTCTTCCAGCACCGCCGCCGCCAGCTCGTAGGCGCTGGAGATGCGCGTGCCGCCGCCCGACCGGATGCCGAAGAACTCCTCGCGTTCGACCTCCCAGGCGTCGGCGTCGTGGGCGATGTAGACGAACTCGGCGTTGTCGTACTTGCCGGTCAGATACCAGTCCAGCGGCGTGAACGTCCGCTCGACCAGCTCCCGTTTGGCCTGCCGCATCGACCCCGAGACGTCGCGGATGTTGACGACGACGACGTTCTTCTCGCGCTCCTCGATGATCTCGGGGTAGCGATAGCGTTCGTCCTCCCGGCGGAAGGGGATCTGGTCGACGCCCTCCCGGCGGATGCGGGCCGCCGTCGACTCGCGGTCGACCTCGCTTTCCATCTCCTCGATGGAGTCCCAGCGGCCCCGCTCGTCGGCCGGCAGCGAGTCGTAGGCATCCTCGATCCAGGCCCGCGAGACGGGGACGTTGTTCCGGCGGGTCCACTCGTACACCCTCGCCGGCCCCCAGCCGTCGACCCGCAGGCCCTCCCGGACGTACCCCTCGTCGAAGTCCATCGCCAGCTTCCGCTTGAGGCCCTTCTTGAACAGCTGCTCGAAGTCCAGCGTGCTCGCCGGCCCCGTCCGGGTCATGTCCGTGAAGTCGCCTTCCTTCTCCTCGACGACCTTCTTGCCTTTCGGCTCCAGGTCGAGGCCGAGCTCCTCGTCGAGCTCGGGCTCGCCGACCGGGTCGCCGACGTCCGGCGTCCCGCCCTGGCCCTGGCCGACCCCGCCCTGGTCGCGGGGGTCGTAGACGAACTCCGGCAGGTCGACGATCTTGATGGGGATCTTCACCTCGTCCGGCCGGGACTGCCCCAGGTCGCCGTACTGGATGAACTCCGAGAGGTCCTCCCGCTTGGCCTCGCCGACCTCGCGGTACCGGTCGAGGTCGTCTCTCAGTCCCATCGGTAGCTCACCTGGCCCATGACGTGTCTGCTGGTCAGCTCCGCCGACGCCGGCGAGTAGCCGAACATCTCCTGGAGGTTCTCGATGGTCTTTTGCTTGATGCGCTCGGTTTCGGTGCCGGACGGCGGGTCGTCCCACTGGCTCGGTTCGAGGTCCTCGTAGGTCCGGCCGACGTCGTCCCAGTCGTGGCTCCCCAGAACGGTCTCGATGACCGGAATCTCCCGGGGATCGACGTCCGACACCCGGAAGTCGGCGTCGCGGTTCCGCCAGGCGTGGCGGTTCAGCGCCGTGATCACCTTCTCCTCGCGGAACTGTCGGGGGCCCTGCTCGGCGACGGCGCCGTCGTAGTCGCTCTCGTCGAACCGGCCCAGGTGCTCGATCTCGAACACCTTCATCTTCAGCGGGTCCGGTTCCTCGAGCTCGCCCCGCTCGTTGGTGATCTGCTCGCCCTCGACGGCGGCGTAGACGTGTTCGATGTACTCCTCGACGGTCGCCTCGTCGACCCGCTTGTCCCGCATGATGGCGTCGACGACGTCGTCCTCCTGGCGGCCGAAGACGTGGTTCTTCACCGGCACCAGCCGGTTTTCGTACTCCGTCCGCTCGGTACCGGAAAACACCGGTGCCTCGTCGAGTCGCTCGGCCATCGCGTTCAGCAGGTCCCGCGGCATGATCACCTCCTCGACGTTAAGATCGGCGTGGTGGCGGTCCGTCTCCTCGTGCAGCAGGTCCGCGATGACGTCACGGGTGTAGGTCACGGGGATGCCGCCGTCGCCCTCGTCGGCGTCGCCGAAGTCGAACTCCTCCTCGTAGCGGCGCTCGTCGCCGTCCTGGAGGTAGCCGCGGTCGTACACCAGCGCCTTGTCGACGAGGTCCAGCCCCGGCGGCAGCGACTCGGCGTCGAGCCGCGTCACCACCGCGTACAGCGCCGCCGCCTCGATGGCATGCGGCGCCAGCTCCCGCTCGCGGACCGCGCCGTCGGCGCCCCGCACCGAGATGGACACCGGCTCGCGGATGCGCGTTTCGAGCTGCTCGTAGCTGTCGGCCTCCCAGATCTCCGTCTCGTTGGTCAGCTCCCGCCGGACGAGCTCGGCCTCCAGCGAGAGGTTCAGCAGGTAGGTGAACTCGTGTTTGTCCAGCCGGCGCTTCAGCGCCTTCAGCGGGTCCGACCCCTCCATCTCGGCGTGTTTGTTCAGCTGTGCCTCCAGGTCCGGGTTCGAGATGATCACCATCTGGGTGTCGACGTCCATCCCGATGCCCTTGTCCAGCTTCACCGACCCCTCGTCGGGGACGTTCAACAGCTTCTGTAGCAGGTCGGCGTGCTGGGCGGCGTCCTCGACGACGGTGAGCAGGCCGTTGCCCTGCGAGAGCACGCCGTCGTAGCTGAACGCCTGGGGGTTCTTCCGGCCCCTCGAATCGAGCTGCTGCAACATGCCGGCCATCCAGGAGCCGACGAGCCGCTCCTTCGGGGAGCCGTCGTCCTCGCTGTGGAGGACGCCGATGCCCTGGCCGACGTCGACGACGAAGTTCTTCACCCGGAGGTGCCGCTCGTCGGTGATCGTCGAAAACAGGTCCTCGACGCCCTGCCGGCGGTACTGCTCCTCGAGGTGGTCGTAGGCCTCCCGGCTGAAGGGGTCCAGCCCGGCGTCGAGGTGGACCGGGATGTGGTCGTCGAGCCCCTCGTTGAGGTCCGCGAGCAGCGCCTCCCGGACCTCCGGCGGGAACACCGACAGCGGGTGCGCCTGCACCGGCGACTCGTACCAGTCGGTTTCGTCCGGCTCCGGGTCGTCGCCGTAGGTGAGCCCCGCGGAGCTGTCGACGCCGGAGATGTTCCACTCGACGGTGTAGCGGCGCCCGGCCTCGGTCTTGGAGTACTCCCGGAGGCCGTTGATGAGACACCGCTTCAGCTCCGATTTGCCCGTCGCCGTCGGCCCGTCGAGCCAGAGGATCTTCTCTTCCTTGCCGCGGCGGGCGGCGATCGACCGGAGATCGTCGACGAAGCTGTTGAGTACTTCGGTGTTGCCGAGGATGGCGTGTTCGCCGTCGTTGTGCGGGTCGTCGAAGAAACGGTACCGCTCCTTCCGCTCGCCCTCCTCGACGACGGTCCGGGTGCCGGCGGCCTCGATGGCCGACAGCAGGTACTTCGAGGCGTGGGCCGCCGAGGCGGGGGTCTCGAAGATGCGCTCCAGGTACGCCGAGATCGACATCGGCGGTTCGTACGTCTCCTGCAGGGAGTCGTCGGCCCGCTCGATGTACGAGTCCTCGACGGTCATTTTATTCCTCTTCCATCTCGGCTTTGGCCACCTCGGCGCCGGCGAACTCGAGTACCTCCTTCGCCCCCTCCGTGCTGTAGCCCTGTTCCTCGAGGGCGTCGACCCAGGCGTTGCGCTCGTCGTCGTCGAGCTCGCCCGACGACACCAGCGCCGAGAAGTTGATGTTGTGCTTTTTGTCCTCCCAGAGCTTCCGTTCCAGGGCCCGCCGCAGCCGGTCGTTGTCCTGCGGCTCGAACGGCTCTCCCTCACGGGCC
>PXSC01000161.1 GCA_003023535.1 Halobacteriales archaeon QS_9_70_65
CTGCGACTCGCTGTCGTTCGAGAGAGCGGAGCTCTCTCGTGATGGGGCCAGAATCCGCCGGATTCTGGCCGCAAGCGGGAAATCTTCGAGTTCCCGCACTGACGAACGACGGCTCCGCGAGCCGTCGTTCGAACCACGGTCCTCGAACTGCGTTCTGCGGTGTCCTCGCGCGGCGGCGCCGCGCGAGCGGCCCGAGGGACCGCCGGTCCCTCGCTGTCGTCGGGCGACGCCCGACTGCCTGAGGAATCTTCGATCCCTCTCCGCTTGCGTCGTCTCGCTCGCCGAGAGCCCAGCCCCTTCCAGTCCCGCCCAGCAGTGGATTTTCGCCCAGCATCGCTTCACTAAATACGATCCTCGTACCGGTCGGCGTGGTCGCGTCCGTGGTCACACGACGGAGGAGCGTCGTGCGTGCGCCGGCGCCTCCCGGTCGCGGCGGGCGGTCCGCGGCTGGCAGCCCGCGGTGGGGGTGCGGCGACCGGTATCAGGCGGCGACGACGGTTTCGCCGGCGCGGACGTGCTGGCCCTCGGTCACGCGGACGTCGTCGCGGTCGAACTCCGGCGGCAGGAGAACGTCGGCCCGGGAGCCGAAGGAGATGTGGCCGAGCCGCTGGCCGCGGTCGAGATCGTCGCCGGCCTCGACGTAGGGGTGGATGCGGCGGGCGACGGCGCCGGCGACGAGCGTCACCTCGGCGTCGCCGCAGTCGACGATGACCCGCTCGTTGCGGTCGGACTCCTTGCTGAACGCCGGCAGGTGCCGGCCGGGCGAGTGGGTGACCTCGACGACGGACCCGGGGACCGGCGCCCGGTTCTCGGGGTCGCGGTGGAACCACAGCGCGGCGAGGGCGGCCGCGAGACAGGCCGCCGCCAGCGGCGGCGCCACGACCAGCGCCGGAACGGCGGCGACGGCCGCCAACCGCGCGTAGCGCCACCCGCCGGGAGCGACGTCCGGAGGCGAGACGAACACGTCCGTGCGTTCGGGTCCACGGACAAGGGGATTTTGTTGTCGGTCGGCGCCTGTGGCCGGCGACCGCTGACGAACGTCACACACATAAAGCTGGCTCGTCAGCCTTTACAACCATGTCCACGAACGAGCCGGCGTGGCTGCGCGCGGAGGCGGCCTACGGGGACGAGGTGACGGGCGAGAACACGCTCCCGCGGCTGTTCGAGGCCAGCGCGTCCCGACACGCCAGCCGCGACGCCCAGTGGTACAAGGGCGGTGTCTACGACCGCTCGCTGGCTCCGGACGTCGTACCGGCGGCGCCGGCGGGCCAATTCGCGGCCCTGACCTACGCCGAGATGCAGGACATCGTCCGCTGTCTGTCGGCGGGGTTCCGGGAACTCGGCGTCGAGAACGGAACGCGGGTGGGTATCTTCTCGAACACGCGCATGGAGTGGGCACAGGCCGACTTCGGGCTCCTGGCCGCGGGCGCCGTGGTGACGACGGTGTACACGGAGTCGTCGCCGAGCCGGGTGCAGTACCTGCTCGAGGACCCCGGTGCCGAGGGGGTCGTCGTCGAGAACGAGACGCTGCTGGAGCGGCTGCTGGAGATCGAGTCGGAGCTGGAACTGTCGTTCGTCGTCGTGGTCGACGAGTTCGAGGGGTACGGCGACCGCGACGACGTCATCTCGCTGGCGGAGCTGTACGAGCGCGGGCGGGCGGCCTTCGACGGCGATGCCTACGAGACGCGGCTGGCGGAGCGGGACGTCGACGCGCTGGCGTCGCTCGTCTACACCTCGGGGACGACGGGTAAGCCGAAGGGCGTCAAGCTGACGCACCGCAACTTCCGGGCGAACGTCAACGGCATCCGCAAGCGGGTGGGCCCCCGGCCGGACAAAGACCCGGAGCTGCCGGCCTTCGACGAGACCGACCGGGCGCTGTCGTTTCTGCCGCTGGCGCACGTCTTCGAGCGCGTGGCCGGACACTTCCTGATGTTCGCGTCGGGGGCGACGGTCGCCTACGCCGAGTCGCCGGATACCGTCGCCGACGACATCCGGCTCGTGGGGCCGACGACGGCTTCGTCGGTGCCGCGGGTCTACGAGCGCATCTTCGACGACGTGCGGTCGGAGGCGCCGTCGTCGGTGTTCCGGCGGGCGGTGGCGGTCGCCCGGGAGTACGCCGCCACCGACTCCCCGGGGCCGCTGCTGCGGGCGCGACACTCTCTCTACGACCGGCTGGTGTTCTCGGACGTCCGGGAACGGCTCGGCGGCAACGTCGAGGCGTTCATCAGCGGCGGCGGCAGCCTCTCGACGCGGCTCGCACGGCTGTTCGAGGGGATGGGACTGCCGATCTACGAGGGCTACGGGCTGACGGAGACGGCGCCGATCGTATCGGTCAACCCGCCGGAGGACCCCCGGGCGGGGACGCTGGGGCCGCCGCTGGTCAACGTGGACGTCCGGCTCGACGGCTCCGTCGTCGGCGAGAAGCGCCACGAAGAGACCGACGGCAGAGTGGGCGAACTCCACGTCAAGGGGCCGAACGTGACGCCGGGCTACTGGGAGCGGCCGGGCGCGACCGAGGAGGCGTTCACCGAGGACGGCTGGTTCCGCAGCGGCGACATCGTCGAGCGGACCGACGACGACTACCTCGTCTACCACGACCGGCTCAAGCAGCTCATCGTCCTGGACACGGGCAAGAACGTCGCCCCCCAGCCCATCGAGTCGGAGTTCGCCACCTCCGAGCGGATCGAGCAGGCGATGGTCATCGGCGACGATCGAAAGTTCGTCGGCGCGCTGTTCGTGCCGAACGTCGAGGCCGTCGAGGCGTGGGCCCGGTCGAAGGGGATCGACCTCCCGGACGATCGCGAGGCGATCTGCGAGGACGACCGCGTCCGGGAGTTCGTCGAGACCGAGGTCGAGGCCGTCAACCGGGAGCTGCCGGAGTCCGAACGCATCAAGGAGTTCCGGCTGGTGCCGACGGAGTGGACGCCGGACAACGACCTGCTGACGCCGTCGATGAAGCTCAAGCGGCGGGCCGTCGCCGACCGTTTCGAGGCGGAGATACGGGATATCTACGGCGACGACAGCGTCGCGTAGGTGGCGACGGTCACCGGCCGGCACGGACGACATCGACGACGACTCGCGAGGTCGAATGCGACGACCGACCGCCCGCCGACGATATCCCGCCGCAGGGCACGTATCAGCGGGCGCGGTGCGATCCCGGACGTGCCGGAGCATCACAACTCCTATCTCCGCTCCGGTCCCGGGGGGCGGTATGAACGGACCGATCGTCGCGCTGCTGGCGCTGCTGACGGGCTTTCTCGCCGGGGCGGTCTTCGCCTTCGTCGGTGTTCCCATCCCCGCGCCGCCGCGGCTGGCGGGGCTGCTCGGCATCGTCGGCATCTACCTCGGGTTCAGGACGGTCGAGTACCTCGGCGTCGGGCTCGACCTACTGGAGTCGCTCGGCGTTTAGACGTCGAGGACGACGTAACACCGCCAGCCGTCGTCGGTCTCCTCGACGGCCATCTCGGAGTAGGTGACGGCCTTGATCTCGCGGGCGTCGACGGCGTCGACGGGGACGCCGCGGGCG
>PXSC01000162.1 GCA_003023535.1 Halobacteriales archaeon QS_9_70_65
GCGTGCTCGCGGAGGCGCTGGGCCTGGAGTTCACCCGGGTGCAGTTCACGCCCGACCTCCTGCCCTCGGACGTCACCGGCTCGACCATCTACGACGAGGCGAGCGGCGAGTTCGAGTTCGCCGAGGGGCCCGTGTTCGCGAACCTCGTGCTCGCCGACGAGATCAACCGCGCGCCGCCGAAGACCCAGGCCGCGCTGCTGGAGGCGATGGAGGAACGACAGGTCAGCGTCGACGGCACGACCCACCGGCTCCCCGAGCCCTTCGTCGTCATCGCGACGCAGAACCCCATCGAACAGGAGGGCACCTTCCGGCTGCCGGAGGCCCAGCGGGACCGCTTCACGGTCAAGACGTCGTTCGGCTACCCCGACGTGGACGGCGAGATGGGGCTGCTCGAGCGCCGGGCGAACCGTCGGCGGATGGCCCCGACCGTCGATTCCGTCGTCGATTCCGAGGCCGTCCGGTCGCTGCAGGCCCTCGCCGAGGACGTCGGCGTCGAGACCGGCGTCCGGCGCTACATCGTCGACCTCGCGCGGGCCACGCGGGACGACGGCCGCACCGAGATCGGCGTCTCGCCCCGCGGCGTCCAGCGCGTGTTCGAGGCGGCCCGCGCCCGGGCGGTCCTCGACGGCCGGGGCTACGTCACGCCCGGCGACGTGAAGGCGCTCGCCCGGTCGACCATGTCGCACCGGCTCGTGCTCACGACGGACGCGACGGTCGAGGGGGTCGAGCCCCGCGAGGTCGTCGAGACGGCGCTGTCCGCGGTCGACGTGCCCGCGGTGTCGCCGGCCGCCGGCGAGGCGTCGGCCCCGGCGGAATCGCCGCTGGACGACACCTCGATGGAGCCACCGCCGGACGATACCCCGATGGGGTCACCGGCGGACGACACCGCGACGGAATCGCCGCCGGACGATACCCCGGCGGAGCGTCGTGGCCCCGAACACGAGGACGGTTCGCTCGACGGAGCGTGACTGCTCGGCTCGAGACCGGCGGGCGAACACGACGCTGGCCGTCGACTCGCACCAGTCGCCGAGAAGCGGGGTTGGTCCCGGGCGTGGACCGTCTCCGACGCCTCGGGGGTCGGGGTCGGGGTCGAGGGGTCCCCGAACGACTACCGCCGCACCGCCAGCACCGACAGGTCCGAGAAGTCGGTCCCGTCCTTCGAGTCGACGTCCGCGGCGAGGTCCGACAGCGACGTCCGCGTCACCGACTCGTCGTCGTGGGTCAGCCGCTCGAACACCAGCGTCTCGCAGTCGGGCGCACCCGCCGCGCGCAGGCGACGTGCGATCCGCTCGGGCATCCAGTCGTAGGGCCGCGGCAGGACGAGCAGGTGACGCTCGCCGACGTCCCGCTCCAGGCGCCGGAGGTCCGCCTCGATCGGCCCTCGCTTGTGCAGCGTGACGAAGGTCGTCTCCTCCATCGGCGTCCGGGCGCGGCTCGCGGCGACCTGTAGCGACGAGATTCCCGGCACCACCTGCACGGGGGCGTCGACGGCCGCCTCGACCTTCCCGAGGAACTGGTAGCCGGAGTGGTTGGCGTCGCCCATCACGACCGCCGTCCCGGTCGCGCCGTCGGCCACCCGGTCGGCGAACGCCGCGAGCGTCGTCGGCTCGTCGCGGTAGCCGCAGGTCAGCGCCTCGCCCGCTATCTCCCCGCGGACGAAGTCGACGACCGTCTCGAAGCCGACCACCACGTCGGCCGCTCCGATCGCGCGGGCGCCGCGGCGGGTGAGATACGCCGGGTCGCCGGGCCCGATGCCGACCGCCCGGACCGGCTCGGCGTCGCCGGCCGGCTCCGGCTCGGGAGCCGCCGCCGCGACGGCTGCCGGCTCGTCGGGGAAGTCGACGGGGTCGGTCACCGGTCGCCCTCCGGCGCCGGCGGGGCCCCGCCGTCGGCCTCGCGGGTCGCGTCGCTCGCCGCTCGACGCTCCGGATCCAGCGACACCTCGCCGTCCCGGACGTCGCTGGCGACGTGGACGAGCTCGTTCGTCAGCCCCGCGGCGAGGCCGCTGCCGCCGCGGCGGCCGACGTTCGTGACGGCGGGGACGCCGTGGTCGGCACAGACCGCACGAAGCCGCTCGCGACTGTCGGCGGCCTTCACGAAGCCGACCGGCGTGGCGACGACGACGGCCGGGCGGGTGCCCTGCTCGATGCAGTCGGCCAGCGCCAGCGCCGCCGTCGGCGCGTTGCCGACGACCGCGACGGCGCCGTCGTAGACGCCGCGGCCGTCGAGCTCGAGCACCGACGCAGCGGTTCGCGTCATGCCGGTCTCGGCGGCCAGCTCCGCGCCGGCGCCGATGGCCTTCCGCACCTCGCAGTCGTGGCCCCGGCCCGTCACGCCCGCCTTCACCATCTGAAGCGGACGAGATGCTGGAACTCGGGGTCGCCGGTGGCGTGGACCGCCTTCGCCCGGGCCCGGTCGGCCAGCGTCTCCTGGGGGACGAGCTCGTGGACGCGGTCCATGCTCGTCTCGGCGATCTCCATCGCCTCGGCGGTCGTCGCCCCGAGGTCGGCGTAGGCCTCCCCACCGTCGCCAGCGTCGCTCGCCTCCTCGTCAGTCGTCATCGCTTGCCACCTCCTCCTGCTCGCGGCGAGGCCGCTCGCTCGTCCCGGAGCCCTCGCTCCGCTCGCGCTCCGTGGCCCGCCCCTCGAGGTCGCCGTCGACCCGGAGGTTGAGGTCCTGCAGCTGCTCCTCGACGTCGTCGTCGGCATCCCACAGCCCGCGGTCGATCGCCTCCAGCAGCGTGTCGGTGATCGACTCCAGCGCCCACGGGTTGACCTCCCGCATCCACGCCTGCCGGTCGGCGTCGAAGGCGTACCGCTCGGCCACCTCCGACCACAGCGTGTCGCTCACGACGCCGGTCGTGGCGTCCCAGCCGAGCGTCACGTCGACCGTTCCCGAGAGGTCGCCGGCGCCCTTGTAGCCGTGGTCCTCCATGGAGTCGAGCCACTCGGGGTTGAGCACGCGGGCCCGCATCGCCTTGCGGACCTTCTCCTCGTTGGTGTAGACGTCGACGTTGTCGGGGTCCGAGGAGTCGCCGACGTAGGAGGCCGGCTCCGACCCCGCCACCTCCGAGACGGCGGTGATGAAGCCGCCGTGGAAGGCGTACCAGTCCGAGGAGTCGAACTCGTCCTGCTCCATCGTGTCCTCGATCTTGACGGTCGCCTCGACGCTGCCGAGGCGGCGGCGGAAGGCGTCGTGGTTCTCGCTGACCCGGCCCCGGGAGCCCATCGCGTAGCCGCCCCACTGGACGTACACCGCCGCGAGGTCCGAGCGATCGTCCCAGTTGCCCTCGTCGACGGCCTTGTTCGTGCCGGCGCCGTAGCCGCCGGGCCGCGTGGTGAACACCCGCGGCATCGCGGCATCGCGGGCCGCCTCGGGGTCGAGGCCCTCGGCCTCGAGTTCTTCGGCCTCCTCCTCGACGTGTTTCTTCACGTAGTTCATCTCGTGGGGTTCCTCGAGGTCGACGACGGCCTCGACGGCGTCGTGGACGACGCCGGCGGCCTGCGGGAAGGCGTCCCGGAACAGCCCGGAGACGCGGGTCGTCGCGTCGACGCGCGGCCGGCCCAGCTCCTCCAGCGGGATGGCCTCGACGTCGTCGACGCGGCCGGCGTCGGTCCAGATCGGCCGGACGCCCATCAGCGCCAGCACCTGGGCGATCGTCTCGCCGCGGGTCCGCACCGTCGGCGTCCCCCAGGCGACGACACCGACCTCCTCGGGGTACTCGTCGTGGTCGTCGTGGTGCCGTTCGAGGGTATCGTCGGCCACCTCGCGGCCGACCTCCCAGGCCGACCGGGCCGGCACCTTCCGGGGGTCCAGCGTGTAGAAGTTCCGCCCCGTCGGCAGCAGGTCGACGCCGCCGCGGGTCGGCGCGCCGCTGCCGCCCGGTGGGACGTAATCGCCGTCCAGCGCGTCGGCGGTCTGCGGAATCTCTCCCTCGGCCGCCAGGACGCGCGGAGCAGCCTCCTCGCAGATGTACGACAGCACGGCCCGGAGGTCGTCGTGGGCGCCGCCGGCGACGCGGGCGTCGCCGAGCGGCTCCAGATCGACGACCAGCAGATTCATCGTCGTGTCGTCGTCGGGGGCGGCCTCGGCCTCGGATTCGGGGAGGTCGAAGCCGTGGGCCGCCAGCGTCTCGACCAGCTCGACGCTCGTCTCGTGGACCGCGTCGGCGGCCGCCGCGTACGTCATCCCGAGCGTCTCGTCGTAGACGCCGGGCGTCTCGAGCATCGCCTCGTAGTCGACGCCAAGCACGCCCGCCACCGACTCCCGCAGCGACGGCGCGCCGGGATTCTCGAGCCGCGTCAGCGCGACCAGGTACTCGACGAGGTCGTCGCCGGCGGGCGGCTCGCCCATCGTGTGCAGCCCCTTCCGTATCTGCGTCGTCTTCACGTCCGTCAGGTAGGCGTGGACCCGCTCGACGAGTTCGTCGATGTCCACCTCATCGCCCTCGACGTCACCTTCGGCGAGCGTCGTGCCGGCCTCGTCGGGCCCGCGGACGTCGGCCCGTTCGTCTATCTCGCCGGCGATGCCCAGCTCGACGGCGAGGTCGAGTTCGTCGATCGTCTCCCGGAGGAGTCGCTCGACGGTCTCGCCGGCTTCGCCGCCGGCCTCGCGGTAGCGGTCGGCCAGCTCCTCCAACTCCGCCAGCTCGTCGTACGTACCGGCGGAGGCCATCGGCGGCGTGAGGTAGTCGACGACCGCCGCGTAGGAGCGGCGCTTCGCCTGGGTGCCCTCGCCGGGGTTGTTGACGATGTAGGGGTAGACGTTCGGCAGGTCGGCCACGAGGGCGTCCGGCGCGGACTCGGCGTCGAGGCCGACGGTCTTGCCCGGCAGCCACTCGAGGGAGCCGTGGGTGCCGAGGTGGACGACCGCGTCGGCGTCGAACTCGTGTCGGAGCCACCCGTAGAAGGCGAAGTAGTCGTGCGGCGGCTGGAGGTCGGAGTCGTGGTACACCTTCGAGGGGTCCATCCCGAAGCCGCGGGGCGGCTGGACCGTCACGAGCACGTTGCCGAACTCGACGCCCGGAATCGCGAACGGCCGGTCCGGCGGCTCGCCCCACTCCTCGACGACGTTCTCCCGGAAGCCGGAATCGGCGTCG